>NZ_PZKQ01000026.1:0-42761 GCF_003046645.1 Escherichia sp. MOD1-EC6475
CCGACACCGTGCGCCACACCAGTCATCCGTAGCCTGTCCTACGCGTAACACAGCCAGCGCTGACGTGATTTAGCCCCTACGTAGCCCCACTGTTCGTCCATTTCATCGCTGACAATCACATCGCTGCCCGGTTGTATGCGCGAGGTTACCGACGGCGGCCTGAGTTTTTTAAGTGACGTAAAATCGTGTTGAGGCCAACGCCCATAATGCGGGCGGTTGCCCGGCATCCAACGCCATTCATGGCCATATCAATGATTTTCTGGTGCGTACCGGGTTGAGAAGCGGTGTAAGTGAACTGCAGTTGCCATGTTTTACGGCAGTGAGAGCAGAGATAGCGCTGATGTCCGGCAGTGCTTTTGCCGTTACGCACCACGCCTTCAGTAGCGGAGCAGGAAGGACATCTGATGGAAATGGAAGCCACGCAAGCACCTTAAAATCACCATCATACACTAAATCAGTAAGTTGGCAGCATTACCTACATCGCGCATTGAAACTCAATGAGCTGTAGGCGGGATAAGGCATTTACGCCGCATCCGCCAAGAGCAACGAACACGAGAACAGAGACCGGTCACTCAACAGAGAAGTTTAATCTTTGCCCGTTGCATAACCTTTAATTATTCATTTACGTTGCTATTTTTACTCTTTATATAGCCAACACCAATAATTAACCTTTCTTTTCTGTTTATATATAGAGTGAGCACTGCTATTTATGTTATTTTAAAAACCATTACTACCAAGCCCATTTATCTGGCTTATACATTAAAATTAATTATTTTATTGAAAAATGGTTAGGGAGAACCTACATGACCATAAGCATCAAGGGTGTTAATACCGGTGTTATTCGCAAGAGTAATAATTTCATTGCACTGGCGCTGAAAATTAAAGAGCCTCGCAATAAAGAATCGTTATTCTTTATGTCTGTTATGGAACTACGCGACCTACTGATTGCGCTAGAAAGTCGTCTGCATCAAAAGCATAAACTGGATGCTGATACACGTATTCAGTATGAGCAGGCTCGCGATAAAGTCATGAAGAAAATGGCAGAGAATATCCCAGAAATTCTGGTTGATGAGCTTAAAAATGCCGATATTAATCGCCGGGTTAACACGCTGGAACTTACCGAAAATCAGGGCGAAAATCTTACCTTCGAATTAACGCTACATGACGGTAGCAAATGTGAGTTAGTCGTTAATGAGTTGCAGATTGAAATGCTGGCGCGAGCAATCATTCATGCAATTAATAATGCTGAAATGCGTGAACTGGCATTGCGTATTACATCGCTATTAGATTTCCTGCCGTTATATGACGTCGACTGCCAGGACAATGGCAATCTGGAATATGACACCTATTCTCAGCCGGAATGGAAACATAATCTGTTTAGCCATTATCTGGCGGTGCTTTATCGCTTTAAAGATGAAAGTGGCAAAGAACAATTTAGCGGCGCGGTGGTGAAAACGCGTGAAGCGACAGCGGGTAAAGAAATTGAGGCTATCACACGCCGGATGCTTGATTTCAGTCCACGGCTGAAAAAACTCGCGGGTGTGCCATCTCAGGTTTACGTTCGTACAGTAGCAGCAAATAACGCCCAACCGCTGACTCAGGATCAATGCTTACGCGCAATACATCACTTACGAGTTCAGTCCATCAGCAAGGCCGCGCCACAGGCGAAATAATCTCATCTTTTTGAATGCGAGGCTGGAGCCATCCAGCCTGGAATTACTGATAACGTGATCGTTGATCATGCCGGATGCGGCGAAAACGTCTTATCCGGCCTACAAATTCTCGAATATTCAATCAGTTGCAATGCTCGATGTAGGCCTGATAAGCGAAGCGCATCAGGCAATTACACGTTTGTCATCCAGCCTCTGAATCATATCAGTTCGGGCACTTATAAACCTGGCCGATAATCTGGCTATCAGTCGGAACAAAACTGGACAACATCCCCTGCGACGGGCTGCTGATACCATAAATCACATTACCGCCCATTGCTGCCGCCTGGTTGCGCAGATCGTTTGCTGCACCGCGCATAGAACCGCCTTCTTCACCGTGTTGCCCGGAAAGCCAGTTACTTTGCTTACCTGTCGCAGTACCAATCAGTTGGCACTCGGCACCAGGCTGCTCGTCAACAATGCGTACACTCTGACCGGCAGCACTCAATTCGTTGCTGGAGCTACAACCCGCCATCAGTAGCGCGGCACCGACAATCCCTGCTAAGTATTTTACGTGCATGTTATTCCCCATAATCAATGAGCTGGACGCAACTCGCGTCGTCCGTGTCTGAATCTTATACTAGAAAGATGACCAAAAGAAAAACCCCCAGACATTTCTGCCCGGGGGTTTCTTTATTTCTGCGAGGTGCAGGGCAATTACATCATGCCGCCCATGCCACCCATGCCGCCCATACCGCCAGCAGCGCCTAAGTCAGCTGCATCGTTTTTCGGCAGGTCGGTAACCATGCACTCGGTGGTGATCATCAGACCAGCCACAGAAGCTGCGTACTGCAGAGCAGAACGAGTTACTTTGGTTGGATCCAGGATACCCATGTCGATCATGTTGCCGTATTCTTCGGTTGCTGCGTTGTAACCGTAGTTGCCGTCGCCGCCTTTAACGGTGTTAGCAACAACAGACGGTTCTTCACCGCAGTTCAGGACGATCTGACGCAGCGGAGCTTCCATTGCACGCAGTGCAACTTTGATACCCACGTTCTGGTCTTCGTTCTGACCACGCAGGTCAGCCAGTTTAGACGCTACGCGGATCAGCGCAACACCACCACCAGCAACCACGCCTTCTTCTACCGCAGCACGGGTCGCGTGCAGGGCGTCTTCAACGCGTGCTTTTTTCTCTTTCATTTCAACTTCGGTAGCAGCACCTACTTTGATAACTGCAACGCCGCCTGCCAGTTTCGCTACGCGCTCCTGCAGTTTTTCACGGTCGTAGTCAGAAGTTGCTTCTTCAATCTGCTGACGGATCTGAGCAACACGGCCCTGGATTGCAGCTTCTTCACCCACGCCATCGATAATGGTAGTGGTATCTTTGTTGATCACAACACGTTTAGCCTGACCCAGGTCTTCCAGAGTCGCTTTTTCCAGCTCCATACCGATCTCTTCAGAGATTACAGTACCGCCAGTCAGGGTTGCGATATCCTGCAGCATTGCTTTACGACGATCGCCGAAGCCCGGTGCTTTAACCGCAGCGACTTTCACGATGCCGCGCATGGTGTTAACAACCAGAGTTGCCAGTGCTTCGCCTTCAACATCTTCAGCGATGATCAGCAGCGGTTTGCCTGCTTTTGCAACAGCTTCCAGAACTGGCAGCATTTCGCGGATGTTGGAGATTTTCTTGTCAGCCAGCAGGATGAACGGGCTTTCCAGTTCTACTGCGCCAGTTTCCGGCTTGTTGATGAAGTAAGGAGACAGGTAGCCACGGTCGAACTGCATACCTTCAACCACGTCCAGTTCGTCCTGCAGACCAGTACCGTCTTCAACGGTGATAACGCCTTCTTTACCGACTTTGTCCATCGCTTCAGCGATCAGTTTACCTACGGTTTCGTCGGAGTTAGCGGAGATAGTACCAACCTGAGCAATAGCTTTAGAGTCAGAGCACGGTACGGACAGCGTTTTCAGTTCTTCAACTGCAGCGGTAACGGCTTTGTCGATACCACGTTTCAGATCCATCGGGTTCATGCCCGCAGCAACAGCTTTCAGACCTTCAGTGATGATAGCCTGAGCCAGTACGGTTGCAGTGGTAGTACCGTCGCCTGCAGCGTCGTTCGCTTTAGAGGCAACTTCTTTCACCATCTGCGCACCCATGTTTTCGAACTTGTCTTCCAGTTCGATTTCACGAGCAACGGAAACACCATCTTTGGTGATGGTCGGTGCACCGAAAGATTTATCCAGAACTACGTTACGGCCTTTCGGACCGAGGGTAACTTTCACTGCATCTGCCAGTACGTTTACGCCGCGCAGCATTTTCACACGAGCGTCGTTACCGAATTTTACGTCTTTAGCTGCCATTATCTTTATTCCTTAAATTCGTATGTTCAGTGTCGTGCGCGGATTACGCTTCAACAATTGCCAGAATGTCGCTTTCGGACATGATCAACACTTCTTCATTGTCGATCTTCTCAGATTTCACACCGTAGCCATCGTTGAAAATAACGATGTCGCCAACTTTCACGTCCAGCGGCTTCACTTCGCCATTTTCAAGGATACGGCCATTGCCGACAGCCAGCACTTCGCCACGGGTAGATTTAGCCGCTGCAGAGCCGGTCAGAACGATGCCGCCAGCAGATTTAGTTTCAACTTCTTTACGCTTGACGATCACGCGATCATGCAATGGACGAATATTCATTGATAACTCTCCTTTGAGAAAGTCCGTATCTGTTATGGGTGACGCCGGAGCTTACGTGGTTTCCCGGCTGGTGACCAGAGAAATGGGGATGAGGCATCTCCCCTTCAAGGGGGAAAATGAAAAAAAATTCTGATCAGCACAAAATCGGGTGAAAACCCTGATTCACCTCACGTTTCATCGCAATTTCGACATCGCCGTCATAAGTGAATCTGATTGTGCTACCATCGAAAATCTACGCAGTTGCCCAAAATTTGGGCGCAATCGGACTTCAACCCATGAGTGGACTCAAACAAGAATTGGGGCTGGCCCAGGGTATCGGCCTGCTATCGACGTCATTATTAGGCACTGGCGTGTTTGCCGTTCCGGCGTTAGCTGCTCTGGTGGCAGGCAATAATAGCCTGTGGGCGTGGCCAGTTTTGATTATCTTAGTGTTCCCGATTGCAATTGTGTTTGCGATTCTGGGTCGCCACTACCCCAGCGCGGGCGGCGTCGCGCACTTCGTCGGTATGGCGTTCGGCTCGCGACTTGAGCGAGTCACCGGTTGGCTGTTTTTATCGGTTATTCCCGTGGGTTTGCCCGCCGCGCTACAAATTGCTGCCGGGTTCGGTCAGGCGATGTTTGGCTGGCATAGCTGGCAACTATTGTTGGCAGAACTCGGTACACTGGCGCTGGTGTGGTATATCGGTACTCGCGGTGCCAGTTCCAGTGCTAATCTACAAACGGTCATTGCCGGGCTTATCGTCGCACTGATTGTTGCCATCTGGTGGGCGGGCGATATCAAACCTGCGAACATCCCCTTCCCTGCGCCAGGTGATATCGAACTTTCCGGGTTATTTGCTGCGTTATCGGTGATGTTCTGGTGCTTTGTCGGTCTGGAGGCATTTGCCCATCTCGCTTCGGAATTTAAAAATCCAGAGCGTGATTTTCCGCGCGCTTTGATGATTGGTCTACTGCTGGCAGGATTAGTCTACTGGGGCTGTACGGTAGTCGTCTTACACTTCGACGCCTATGGTGAAAAAATGGCGGCGGCTGCATCGCTTCCCAAAATTGTGGTGCAGCTATTCGGTGTAGGGGCGTTATGGATTGCCTGCGTGATTGGCTATCTGGCCTGCTTTGCCAGTCTCAACATTTATATACAGAGCTTCGCCCGCCTGGTCTGGTCACAGGCGCAACATAATCCTGAGCACTACCTGGCACGCCTCTCTTCTCGCCATATCCCGAATAATGCCCTCAATGCGGTGCTCGGCTGTTGCGTAGTAAGCACGTTGGTGATTCATGCTTTAGGGATCAATCTGGACGCACTCATTATTTATGCCAACGGCATCTTTATTATGATTTACCTGTTGTGCATGTTGGCAGGCTGTAAATTATTGCAAGGACGTTATCGCGTACTGGCGGTGATTGGCGGGCTGTTATGCGTTCTGTTACTGGCAATGGTCGGCTGGAAAAGTCTCTATGCGCTAATCATGCTGGCGGGGTTATGGCTGTTTTTGCCAAAACGAAAAACGCCGGAAAATGGCATAACCACATAATCCGGCGTTTTGACATTAATCCTGGCGATCGTCTTTATGATCAAGACGGTCGTGGTCATTATCCTTTCGCTGATACTCACCATCAAAAGTATTACCACCACCGGTCCCGGCGCTAAAACCGCCACCCGGCATTCGGGAGAAACGCAAATGCGGCATCAGCTTCACTGTCAGATGCTTTTGCACCGGCGGTAATAAAAGCAGAAGCCCCAGGAAATCGGTGAAAAAGCCCGGCAATAAAAGCAGCAAACCGGCAATGATCAACGAAACACTTTTAATCATCTCCGCCGCTGGGTTTTCACCCGCCGCCATTTTTTGCTGCATCAGCACGAAATTCTTAAAGCCCTGGTTACGTACCAGTGACATACCGATAACCGATGTGAATATAACCAGTACGAGGGTCAGCAATACCCCCAGAACATGGGCAACCTGAATAAAAATTGAAATCTCAATATAGACATAAAGAAAAATGGCAATAAAAGGTAACCAGCGCAAAGGTTTCTCCTGTAATAGCAACCGGTTAAATCCGGACGCCTGAATGGGTTGCGAATCGCGTTCAGCTTATATTGTGGTCATTAGCAAAATTTCAAGATGTTTGCGCAACTATTTTTGGTAGTAATCCCAAAGCGGTGATCTATTTCACAAATTAATAATTAAGGGGTAAAAACCGACACTTAAAGTGATCCAGATTACGGTAGAAATCCTCAAGCAGCATATGATCCCGAGTATTCGGCCGATGCAGGGGATAATCGTCGGTCGAAAAACATTCGAAACCACATATATTCTGTGTGTTTAAAGCAAATCATTGGCAGCTTGAAAAAGAAGGTTCACATGTCAAACAACATTCGTATCGAAGAAGATCTGTTGGGTACCAGGGAAGTTCCAGCTGATGCCTACTATGGTGTTCACACTCTGAGAGCGATTGAAAACTTCTATATCAGCAACAGCAAAATCAGCGATATTCCTGAATTTGTTCGCGGTATGGTAATGGTTAAAAAAGCCGCAGCTATGGCAAACAAAGAGCTGCAAACCATTCCTAAAAGTGTAGCGAATGCAATCATTGCCGCATGTGATGAAGTCCTGAATAACGGAAAATGCATGGATCAGTTCCCGGTAGACGTCTACCAGGGCGGCGCAGGTACTTCCGTAAACATGAACACCAACGAAGTGCTGGCCAATATCGGTCTGGAACTGATGGGTCACCAGAAAGGTGAATATCAGTACCTGAACCCGAACGACCATGTTAACAAATGTCAGTCCACTAACGACGCCTACCCAACCGGTTTCCGTATCGCGGTTTACTCTTCCCTGATTAAACTGGTAGATGCAATTAACCAACTGCGTGAAGGCTTTGAACGTAAAGCTGTCGAATTCCAGGACATCCTGAAAATGGGTCGTACCCAGCTGCAGGACGCAGTACCGATGACCCTTGGTCAGGAATTCCGCGCTTTCAGCATTCTGCTGAAAGAAGAAGTGAAAAACATCCAACGTACCGCTGAACTGCTGCTGGAAGTTAACCTCGGCGCAACGGCAATCGGTACTGGCCTGAACACGCCGAAAGAGTACTCTCCGCTGGCAGTGAAAAAACTGGCTGAAGTCACTGGCTTCCCATGCGTTCCGGCTGAAGACCTGATCGAAGCGACCTCTGACTGCGGCGCTTACGTTATGGTTCACGGCGCGCTGAAACGTCTGGCTGTGAAGATGTCCAAAATCTGTAACGACCTGCGCTTGCTCTCTTCTGGCCCACGTGCCGGCCTGAACGAGATCAACCTGCCGGAACTGCAGGCGGGCTCTTCCATCATGCCAGCTAAAGTAAACCCGGTTGTTCCGGAAGTGGTTAACCAGGTATGCTTCAAAGTCATCGGTAACGACATCACTGTTACCATGGCAGCAGAAGCAGGTCAGCTCCAGCTGAACGTTATGGAGCCGGTCATTGGCCAGGCCATGTTTGAATCCGTTCACATCCTGACTAACGCTTGCTACAACCTGCTGGAAAAATGCGTTAATGGCATCACTGCTAACAAAGAAGTGTGCGAAGGTTATGTTTACAACTCTATCGGTATCGTCACTTACCTGAACCCGTTCATCGGTCACCACAACGGTGACATCGTGGGTAAAATCTGTGCCGAAACCGGTAAGAGTGTACGTGAAGTCGTTCTGGAACGCGGTCTGTTGACTGAAGCGGAACTTGACGATATTTTCTCCGTACAGAATCTGATGCACCCGGCTTACAAAGCAAAACGCTATACTGATGAAAGCGAACAGTAATCGTACAGGGTAGTACAAATAAAAAAGGCACGTCAGACGACGTGCCTTTTTTCTTGTGAGTAGTAACTTAAAAATAACAATCTAATATCAACTTGTTAAAAAACAAGGAAGGCTAATATGCTAGTTGTAGAACTCATCATAGTTTTGCTGGCGATCTTCTTGGGCGCCAGACTGGGGGGAATAGGTATTGGTTTTGCAGGCGGATTGGGGGTGCTGGTTCTTGCCGCTATCGGCGTCAAACCTGGTAACATCCCGTTCGATGTCATTTCCATTATCATGGCGGTTATCGCCGCTATTTCTGCCATGCAGGTTGCTGGCGGTCTGGACTATCTGGTTCATCAGACAGAAAAGCTGCTGCGCCGTAACCCGAAATACATCACGATCCTCGCTCCGATCGTGACTTATTTCCTGACAATCTTTGCGGGTACTGGCAACATCTCTCTGGCAACGCTGCCAGTGATCGCTGAAGTTGCGAAGGAACAAGGCGTTAAACCTTGCCGTCCGCTGTCTACTGCAGTGGTTTCCGCGCAGATTGCGATCACCGCATCGCCAATCTCAGCGGCAGTGGTTTACATGTCTTCCGTAATGGAAGGTCATGGCATCAGCTACCTCCATCTGCTCTCTGTGGTCATCCCGTCCACCCTGCTGGCGGTTCTGGTGATGTCCTTCCTGGTCACTATGCTGTTCAACTCCAAACTGTCTGACGATCCGATTTATCGTAAGCGTCTGGAAGAAGGCCTGGTTGAACTGCGCGGTGAAAAACAGATTGAAATCAAATCCGGTGCAAAAACTTCCGTCTGGCTGTTCCTGCTGGGCGTAGTTGGCGTGGTTATCTATGCAATCATCAACAGTCCGAGCATGGGCCTGGTTGAGAAACCGCTGATGAACACCACCAACGCAATCCTGATCATCATGCTCAGCGTTGCAACTCTGACCACCGTTATCTGTAAAGTTGATACCGACAACATCCTCAACTCCAGCACCTTCAAAGCAGGTATGAGCGCCTGTATTTGTATCCTGGGCGTTGCATGGCTGGGCGATACTTTCGTTTCCAACAACATCGACTGGATCAAAGATACCGCTGGTGAAGTGATTCAGGGTCATCCGTGGCTGCTGGCTGTCATCTTCTTCTTTGCTTCTGCTCTGCTGTACTCTCAGGCTGCAACCGCAAAAGCACTGATGCCGATGGCTCTGGCACTGAACGTTTCTCCGCTGACCGCTGTTGCTTCTTTCGCTGCGGTGTCTGGTCTGTTCATTCTGCCGACCTACCCGACGCTGGTTGCTGCGGTACAGATGGATGACACGGGTACAACTCGTATCGGTAAATTCGTCTTCAACCATCCGTTCTTCATCCCAGGTACTCTGGGTGTTGCCCTGGCCGTTTGCTTCGGCTTCGTGCTGGGTAGCTTCATGCTGTAATGACAAATCGCGGGGCGTTCACGCCCCGCTTTCTTTCCCGCCGACTAACATCCTTCCCTCGTCCGTTGTATAGTGACCTCTCTCTTGCGGTTCCATCTGTTCTTGCGAGGTGTTTATGCTTGATGATAAAAGTTCGAATACCGCGTCTGTCGTGGTGCTGTGTACTGCGCCGGATGAAGCGACAGCCCAGGATTTAGCCGCCAAAGTGCTGGCAGAAAAACTAGCGGCTTGCGCAACCCTGATCCCCGGCGCAACCTCTCTCTATTACTGGGAAGGTAAGCTGGAACAGGAATATGAAGTACAGATGATCTTAAAAACCGACAAAGCTCACCAGCAGGCGCTGCTGGAATGCCTGAAGTCTCATCATCCGTATCAAACCCCGGAGCTTCTGGTTTTACCTGTTACACACGGAGACACAGATTACCTCTCATGGCTCAACGCATCTTTACGCTGATCCTGCTACTTTGCAGCACTTCCGTTTTCGCCGGATTATTCGACGCGCCAGGACGTTCACAATTTGTCCCAGCGGATCAGGCTTTTGCTTTTGATTTTCAGCAAAACCAACATGATCTTAATCTAACCTGGCAGATCAAAGACGGTTATTACCTTTACCGTAAACAGATCCGCATCACGCCTGAACAAGCGAAAATTGCCGACGTGCAGTTACCGCCAGGCGTCTGGCATGACGATGAATTTTACGGCAAAAGCGAGATTTATCGCAAGCGGCTGACGCTTCCAGTGACCATCAACCAGGCTACGGCTGGCGCGACATTAACTGTCACTTACCAGGGCTGCGCTGACGCTGGTTTCTGCTATCCACCAGAAACCAAAACCGTACCGTTAAGCGAAGTGGTTGCCAACAACGCAGCGCCACAGCCGATGTCTGTTCCGCAGCAAGAGCAGTCCGCCGCGCAATTGCCCTTTTCTGCGCTCTGGGCATTGTTGATAGGCATCGGCATCGCCTTCACCCCCTGCGTACTGCCGATGTACCCACTGATTTCCGGCATCGTGCTGGGCGGTAAACAGCGACTCTCCACCGCCAGAGCATTGTTGCTGACCTTTATTTATGTGCAAGGGATGGCGCTGACCTACACGGCGCTGGGCCTGGTAGTTGCCGCTGCCGGATTACAGTTCCAGGCGGCGCTACAGCACCCTTACGTGCTCATTGGCCTCGCCATCATCTTTACGTTGCTGGCGATGTCGATGTTTGGCTTGTTTACCCTGCAGCTTCCCTCTTCGCTGCAAACGCGCCTCACGCTGATGAGCAATCGCCAACAGGGTGGCTCGCCCGGCGGTGTGTTTGTTATGGGGGCGATTGCCGGTTTGATCTGCTCACCATGTACCACCGCGCCACTTAGCGCGATTCTGTTGTATATCGCCCAAAGCGGTAACATGTGGCTGGGCGGCGGCACACTTTATCTCTATGCGCTGGGTATGGGTCTACCGCTGATGTTAATTACCGTCTTTGGCAACCGTCTGCTGCCGAAAAGCGGCCCGTGGATGGAACAAGTCAAAACCGCGTTTGGTTTTGTGATCCTCGCGCTGCCGGTCTTCCTGCTGGAGCGGGTGATTGGTGATGTCTGGGGATTACGCTTGTGGTCGGCGCTGGGCGTCGCATTCTTTGGCTGGGCCTTTGTCACCAGCTTACAGGCCAAACGCGGCTGGATGCGCGTAGTGCAAATAATCCTGCTGGCAGCGGCATTGGTTAGCGTGCGCCCACTCCAGGATTGGGCATTTGGTGCGACGCATACCGCGCAAACTCAGGCGCATCTCAACTTTACACCAATCAAAACGGTGGATGAGTTAAATCAGGCGCTCGTTGAAGCCAAAGGCAAACCGGTAATGTTAGATCTCTACGCCGACTGGTGCGTTGCCTGTAAAGAGTTCGAGAAATACACCTTTAGCGACCCACAGGTGCAAAAAGCGTTGGCTAACACGGTCTTACTTCAGGCCAACGTCACCGCCAACGACGCACAAGATGTGGCGCTGTTAAAACATCTAAATGTCCTTGGCCTACCGACAATTCTCTTTTTTGACGGACAAGGCCAGGAGCATCCACAAGCACGCGTCACGGGCTTTATGGATGCTGAAACCTTCAGCGCACATTTGCGCGATCGCCAACCGTGAACGACACTTGCAGTGGGAAAGACGGAGGAAAATAGCGTGCAACGTGAAGATGTACTGGGAGAAGCCCTGAAATTATTAGAATTACAAGGGATTGCCAACACCACGCTGGAGATGGTTGCTGAACGTGTGGATTATCCACTGGACGAGCTGCGCCGCTTCTGGCCAGACAAAGAGGCGATCCTCTACGACGCGCTGCGCTATCTTAGCCAACAGATAGATGTCTGGCGTCGTCAGTTGATGCTGGACGAAACGCAAACCGCCGAACAAAAGCTGCTGGCGCGTTATCAGGCGTTATCAGAGTGCGTTAAAAACAACCGCTATCCGGGCTGTCTGTTTATCGCGGCCTGTACGTTTTATCCCGATCCTGGCCACCCTATTCATCAACTGGCCGATCAGCAAAAAAGCGCGGCCTACGATTTCACCCACGAACTATTAACCACGCTGGAAGTTGACGATCCGGCGATGGTGGCAAAGCAGATGGAACTGGTGCTGGAAGGTTGCCTGAGCCGAATGCTGGTGAATCGTAGCCAGGCGGATGTCGACACCGCACACCGGCTGGCGGAAGATATTCTGCGCTTCGCCCGCTGCCGCCAGGGTGGTGCATTGACCTGACAGAAACACAGAAAAGAAGCGATTTGCCGCAATCTTAAGCAGTTGAATCGCTTTTACTGAAATTAGGTTGACGAGATGTGCAGATTACGGTTTAATGCGCCCCGTTGCCCGGATAGCTCAGTCGGTAGAGCAGGGGATTGAAAATCCCCGTGTCCTTGGTTCGATTCCGAGTCCGGGCACCACTAATTCCTGAGAACCCGCCTACAAGGCGGGTTTTTGCTTTTGGGAATACGTCCTTCCTGCCTTCGCCCCATCAACTGCGAATATCATCATACTCACGCGTTTTATCAAATTCGTGTTTCGCAAACGGGCACAGTGGGATAATTTTCCGTTTTTCCTGGCGCATTTTTTCCACGACTTTCGCTACCAGTTGTTTACCAATCCCCTGTCCTTTCAGGCTTTCATCAACATCGGTATGTTCGATAATCGCTAAATTCTCTCCGGTCGGCACAAAGACAATTTCAGCTATTTGATTTCCCTGCGCATCATTGATGTAAAATTTATTATGACCCTCACGTATTTCCATTTTCCCCTCACTTATTTATGACGGTATTTCAGTGCACCGCTGGGACATGTATCAATAACATTCACGACGGTAGCGACGTCTACTTCATCCGGCATGATCCACGGCTTACGTTTGAGATTAAACAGTTTGCTATTACCGCGAACACAATTACCGGAATGCTGACATATTGCGGTGTTGAAATAGACATCGACCTTTTCGCCGGTATAGCAGCGATAACCAACGTCCAGTAGTTCCTGATCCATGACCTTCCCTCCCTCATAAGTATGGTTTTCGCTATAAGCATAGCTCTCGAATCGCCAGACGACACCGGAAGTTTCAGTTACCAAATCCGCTTCCCCGGATGGCCAATCCCCTTACTCCCTTTGAATTACCCGCAGCATCAGAGATAATGCTTAGGAAATTTGTCATACAAGGAAGCTGATGAGACATTCACTGCCCTGCCGCATGTTACGCAAACGTCCGATGAAACTCAGTACCACGGTGATCTTAATGGTCAGCGCAGTGCTGTTCTCGGTGCTGCTGGTAGTGCATCTGGTTTACTTCTCGCAAATCAGCGATATGACGCGTGACGGGCTGGCTAACAAGGCGCTGGCCGTGGCGCGTACCCTTGCCGACTCGCCAGAAATTCGTCAGGGCTTGCAGAAAAAACCGCAGGAGAGCGGTATCCAGGACATCGCCGAAGCTGTACGCAAACGCAACGATCTGCTGTTTATTGTCGTTACCAATATGCAAAGCCTTCGCTACTCGCACCCTGAAACCCAACGCATTGGTCAGCTCTTTAAAGGGGACGACATCCTGAAGGCGCTCAACGGCGAGGAAAATGTCGCGATTAATCGCGGTTTTCTGGCACAGGCTTTACGCGTATTTACCCCTATCTACGACGAAAATCATAAGCAGATCGGCGTGGTGGCGATTGGTCTGGAGCTAAGCCGCGTAACGCAGCAGATCAATGACAGTCGCTGGAGCATTATCTGGTCAATTTTATTCGGTGTGCTGGTTGGCGGGCTGGGGACATGGATTTTGGTCAAAGTACTTAAGCGCATCCTGTTCGGCCTGGAGCCTTACGAAATCTCAACTCTGTTTGAGCAACGCCAGGCAATGCTGCAATCGATCAAAGAAGGTGTCGTTGCCGTAGACGCGCGCGGCGAAGTCACACTCATCAATGATGCTGCGCAAGAACTGCTTAATTATCACAAATCCCAGGATGATGAAAAGCTGTCGACACTGAGTCAGGCATGGTCGCAGGTGGTGGATGTCTCGGAAGTATTACGCGACGGCACGCCGCGACGAGATGAAGAGGTTACCGTCAAAGATCGGCTATTACTCATCAACACCGTACCTGTACGCAGCAATGGCGTTATCATCGGAGCCATCTCTACCTTCAGGGACAAGACGGAAGTTCGTAAACTAATGCAACGGTTGGATGGGCTGGTCAACTATGCCGACGCACTTCGTGAACGCTCCCACGAATTTATGAACAAATTACACGTGATTCTCGGATTATTACATCTGAAGAGTTATAAGCAGTTGGAAGATTACATTCTAAAAACAGCCAACAACTATCAGGAAGAGATTGGCTCTTTGCTGGGTAAAATCAAATCTCCGGTTATCGCTGGTTTTTTAATCAGCAAGATTAACCGCGCGACCGATTTAGGCCATACGCTGGTATTAAATAGTGAGAGCCAGTTGCCAGACAGCGGTAGTGAAGATCAAGTCGCAACGTTAATTACCGCACTGGGAAATCTGATAGAAAACGCGCTGGAGGCATTAGGGCAAGAACCCGGTGGTGAAATCAGCGTTACGTTGCACTACCGTCACGGCTGGCTGCACTGTGAAATTAACGATGATGGTCCGGGAATTTCCCCTGACAAAATCGATCACATTTTTGAAAAAGGTGTCTCGACAAAAGGAAGTGAACGAGGCGTCGGTCTGGCACTTGTCAAACAACAGGTTGAAAATCTCGGCGGCAGCATTGCCGTGGAATCGGAACCCGGGATTTTCACACAATTTTTTGTCCAGTTACCCTGGGATGGGGAGAGGTCGAGCAAATGATCAATGTATTAATTATCGATGACGACGCAATGGTGGCGGAGTTGAATCGCCGATACGTGGCGCAGATCCCTGGTTTTCAATGCTGCGGAACAGCCTCGACACTGGAGAAAGCCAAAGAGATTATCTTCAACAACGAAACACCTATCGACCTGATCTTGCTCGATATCTATATGCAAAAAGAAAACGGGCTCGATTTACTGCCTGTCCTGCACAACGCTCGATGCAAAAGCGATGTGATTGTCATCTCCTCGGCTGCTGATGCCGCAACCATTAAGGATTCTCTGCATTATGGCGTCGTTGATTATCTCATCAAACCGTTCCAGGCATCACGTTTTGAAGAGGCACTCATCGGCTGGCGACAAAAGAAAATGGCGCTGGAGAAACATCAATACTATGACCAGGCCGAACTGGATCAGCTAATTCATGGCAACTCATCTAACGAACAGGATACCCGCCGACTGCCGAAAGGCTTAACGCCGCAGACTTTACGCACGCTGTGCCAGTGGATTGACGCTCACCAGGACTATGAATTTTCAACCGACGAGCTGGCCAACGAGGTTAACATCTCTCGCGTTTCCTGCCGCAAATATCTGATCTGGCTAGTAAATTGTCACATCTTAGTTACCAGTATCCATTATGGCGTCACCGGTCGTCCGGTTTATCGCTACCGTATTCAGGCTGAGCATTACTCATTACTGAAGCAATATTGCCAATAACGCGTTATTAGTTATCTGGAAGTAACAATTATTGCAGTAATGCAAACCAGCACTGGCACAAGTTACATCAGCCATCAGTAAAACTTGTGCCAGATCAAATATAATTATCCCTCTTCATCCCCTGCGAATTAATATCAATTCGGATAAATAGAGTTTTTAATTTCAAAACGCTAACAAAAGTTAATTAACTATTATGTCACCCGTATTATGTGTATTTTTACCCACAAATAGGTAGATCAGAATAATCTATAAACTTGATGATATCTGTCTGTAGAACAAAAATTATACCAATAAATATCAACAAGATAGAGCAAAACAGATCTTTAACATCTGCGAAACACAAACTATAACCCCATCGCCAGAGAGTATTTTCCTCTGAAAAAGTCACTTATCACAGTGCATAAATTTACCGCTGTCTGAATCAGCCAATATTCACTGTGAAGTATTTACTCAAGCCAGTTACGACCAAACGGATATTTAGTCAGTCTCTGATAACAGTTCATCCAAAACAGAATGTGGCTGTGATCTATTTGGCAAGAATTTAAATGGGATTATCGCGAGGGTTTACACATGTTATTTACCATCCAACTTATCATAATACTGATATGTCTGTTTTATGGTGCCCGAAAGGGCGGTATCGCGCTGGGTTTATTAGGCGGTATCGGCCTGGTCATTCTGGTATTCGTCTTCCATCTTCAGCCGGGTAAACCACCGGTTGATGTCATGCTGGTTATCATTGCGGTGGTGGCGGCATCGGCGACCCTGCAAGCCTCTGGCGGCCTGGATGTTATGCTGCAAATTGCCGAAAAACTGCTGCGTCGCAATCCGAAATATGTTTCCATCGTCGCACCATTTGTCACCTGTACGCTGACCATTCTTTGCGGTACGGGTCACGTGGTTTACACCATCCTGCCGATCATCTACGACGTTGCGATTAAGAACAACATCCGTCCGGAACGCCCAATGGCGGCGAGCTCTATCGGCGCGCAGATGGGGATTATCGCCAGTCCTGTGTCGGTTGCCGTAGTATCTCTGGTCGCAATGCTGGGGAACGTAACCTTTGATGGTCGTCACCTTGAGTTCCTCGACCTGCTTGCGATTACCATCCCCTCTACCTTGTTAGGTATCCTGGCGATCGGTATTTTCAGTTGGTTCCGTGGTAAAGATCTGGACAAAGACGAAGAGTTCCAGAAATTCATCTCCGTACCGGAAAACCGTGAGTACGTTTACGGTGACACCGCCACGCTGCTGGATAAAAAACTGCCGAAAAGCAACTGGCTGGCAATGTGGATCTTCCTCGGGGCAATCGCGGTGGTCGCACTTCTTGGTGCTGATTCTGACCTGCGTCCGTCTTTTGGCGGCAAACCGCTGTCGATGGTACTGGTTATCCAGATGTTTATGCTGTTGACCGGGGCGCTGATTATTATCCTGACCAAAACCAATCCCGCGTCCATCTCAAAAAATGAAGTCTTCCGTTCCGGTATGATTGCCATCGTGGCGGTATACGGTATCGCGTGGATGGCGGAAACCATGTTCGGTGCGCATATGTCTGAAATTCAGGGCGTACTGGGCGAAATGGTGAAAGAGTATCCGTGGGCTTATGCCATTGTTCTATTGCTGGTCTCCAAGTTTGTTAACTCCCAGGCCGCTGCACTGGCAGCAATTGTTCCGGTTGCACTGGCGATTGGCGTTGACCCGGCATACATCGTGGCTTCAGCACCGGCTTGCTATGGTTATTACATACTGCCGACCTATCCGAGCGATCTGGCAGCGATTCAGTTTGACCGTTCCGGAACCACCCACATCGGCCGCTTCGTCATCAACCACAGCTTTATTTTGCCAGGGTTGATTGGTGTGAGCGTATCGTGCGTCTTCGGCTGGATCTTCGCTGCGATGTACGGGTTCTTGTAATTGCACTCTGCGTGCTGCCCGTCGCTGTGTGGCACGCCATTTTCGTATAACAAATACAGAGTTACAGGCTGGAAGCTATGTCAAATAAAGAGTTTATTTATCAGGCGCCTTTCCCGATGGGGAAAGACAATACCGAGTACTATCTGCTCACATCCGATTACGTTAGTGTTGCCGAATTTAACGGCGAAACCATCCTGAAAGTGGAACCTGAAGCCCTGACCTTGCTGGCGCAGCAAGCCTTCCATGACGCTTCTTTCATGCTCCGCCCGGCACACCAGCAACAGGTAGCTTCTATTCTTCATGACCCTGAAGCCAGCGAAAACGATAAGTATGTGGCGCTGCAATTCTTGAGAAACTCCGAAATCGCCGCCAAAGGTGTATTGCCGACCTGCCAGGATACCGGCACCGCCATCATCGTCGGTAAAAAAGGTCAGCGAGTGTGGACCGGCGGCGGTGATGAAGAAGCCTTATCAAAAGGTGTCTATAACACTTATATCGTAGATAACCTGCGCTATTCACAAAACGCACCGCTGGACATGTACAAAGAGGTCAACACCGGCACTAACCTGCCTGCGCAAATCGACCTGTACGCAGTGGATGGCGACGAGTACAAATTCCTCTGCGTCGCCAAAGGCGGCGGTTCTGCCAACAAAACGTATCTCTATCAGGAAACCAAAGCCCTGCTGACTCCGGGTAAACTGAAAAACTTCCTCGTTGAGAAAATGCGTACCCTCGGCACCGCAGCCTGCCCGCCGTACCATATCGCGTTTGTGATTGGCGGTACTTCTGCGGAAACCAACCTGAAAACTGTCAAGTTGGCAAGTGCTCACTATTACGATGAGCTGCCGACTGAAGGGAACGAACACGGTCAGGCGTTCCGCGATGTTCAGTTAGAACAAGAACTGCTGGAAGAGGCTCAGAAGCTCGGCCTCGGCGCGCAGTTTGGCGGTAAATACTTCGCTCACGACATCCGCGTAATCCGCCTGCCGCGTCACGGCGCATCCTGCCCGGTGGGTATGGGCGTCTCCTGCTCCGCTGACCGCAACATTAAAGCGAAAATTAACCGCGAAGGTATCTGGATAGAAAAACTGGAACACAACCCAGGTCAGTATATTCCTGAAGAGCTGCGTCAGGCGGGTGAAGGCGACGCGGTGAAAGTCGATCTCAACCGTCCGATGAAAGAGATCCTCGCCCAGCTTTCGCAGTATCCGGTCTCTACTCGTCTGTCACTCACCGGCACGATTATCGTTGGTCGTGATATTGCGCACGCCAAGCTGAAAGAGCTGATCGACGCCGGTAAAGAACTGCCGCAGTACATCAAAGATCACCCGATCTACTACGCAGGTCCGGCAAAAACGCCAGCCGGTTATCCATCGGGTTCTTTAGGCCCAACCACCGCAGGCCGTATGGACTCTTACGTGGATCTGCTGCAATCCCACGGCGGCAGCATGATCATGCTGGCGAAAGGTAACCGCAGTCAGCAAGTCACCGACGCGTGTCATAAACACGGCGGCTTCTACCTCGGCAGCATTGGCGGCCCGGCGGCAGTGCTGGCACAGCAGAGCATTAAGCATCTGGAATGTGTCGCTTATCCGGAACTGGGTATGGAAGCTATCTGGAAAATCGAAGTAGAAGATTTCCCGGCGTTTATCCTGGTCGATGACAAAGGCAACGACTTCTTCCAGCAAATCGTCAACAAACAGTGCGCGAACTGCACTAAGTAACTTCTTTGGCCCAGCGCCTGGCGGCATACTGCCAGGTGATCCCCCTGGGCCACCTCTTTTGCGATTGTAATTTCACGCTTGCTGGTGAATAGTCAGTATTTTCCCTGACTTGCGAACTCACCATGACCCGCACACTCAAGCCGTTAATTCTTAACACTGGCGCACTGGCGCTGACGTTAATCCTGATTTACACCGGAATTTCGGCTCATGACAAACTCACCTGGTTGATGGAAGTGACGCCGGTAATTATTGTCGTACCGTTGCTGCTTACCACCGCCAGAGGTTATCCGTTAACGCCGCTGCTCTATGCACTGATTTTCTTTCACGCCATCATCCTGATGGTCGGCGGTCAGTACACCTACGCGAAAGTCCCCATCGGTTTTGAAGTACAGGAATGGTTGGGGTTAAGCCGTAATCCGTATGACAAGCTGGGGCATTTTTTCCAGGGGCTGGTGCCTGCACTGGTGGCGCGAGAAATCCTCGTGCGTGGGATGTACGTGCGCGGACGCAAAATGGTGGCGTTTCTGGTCTGCTGCGTAGCACTGGCGATAAGCGCCATGTATGAGTTGATCGAGTGGTGGACGGCGCTGGCGATGGGTCAGGGAGCGGATGACTTTCTCGGCACCCAGGGCGACCAGTGGGACACGCAATCCGATATGTTCTGCGCGCTGCTGGGCGCATTAACTACGGTGATATTGCTTGCTCGCCTTCACTGTCGCCAGCTCCGGCGCTATGGCTTAATTACCAAAGCGCCGGAAGCGATTACCCCTTAACGATGCAACCAGCCTGGCAGCCAGTCGCCGTGGGCGGCAATCAGATCGTCAACAAGGGCATATATTTCGTCAATTCCCAACACGGCGGCAGTGTGCGGGTCCATCATCGCGGCGTGGTAAACACGGTCACGGTTTTCGGTGAGAATGGCTTCGGTGAGCAGCGTCTGTACGTTGATATTGGTTTGCATCAGGGCTGCCAGATGCGACGGTAGCGTACCGACTTTGGTCGGCTGAATGCCATTAGCATCAACCAGGCAGGCCACTTCCACACAACATCCTTGCGGCAGGTTATCAATCAAGCCATCGTTACGGACGTTGCCATAAATCACGCTCGGTTCGCCAGTCCAGATAGCGTTCATGATGGTGCTGGCATATTCCCGTGACGGTTTAATATCAATCCGGGAGGCGTTCTTATACTCCTCCAGCTCTTTGTGCCAGTTATCCAACTGCTCGACGCAGCGTTTCGGGTACTCATCCAGCGGTACTTTATAACGCTCAATCAAATCCTCACGGCCTGGCTTAATAAACCACGGCGTATATTCGGCAAAATGTTCTGACGACTCCGTGACGAAGTAGCCCAGCTTTTTGAACATTTCATAGCGCACAATATTCTGGCAGCGAGGATTACCATGAATATTCGGCTTCGGTGCCTGACCTGCGTCATACGCTGCCAGCAGTTCCGGGTAGAGATTCACGTAACTGCCGTCGGCGGTTTTGCGCTCCAGTTCCAGGTAAAACGCCATATGGTTGATACCCGCACAACGATAACGCAGCGTAGCGGGGTCAATATTGAGGTCACGCGCCAGCTCTTCCGCCGTTCCTTGCACCGAATGGCACAGCCCTACCTGTTTGATATGCGGATAGCGGGCATACATCGCCCAGGTATTCATCGCCATCGGGTTAACGTAGTTGAGCATGGTGGCATCGGGGCAGACTTCTGTCATGTCTTCGCAAATTTGCCACAGGTGCGGAATGGTACGCAGCGCGCGCATAATGCCGCCCGGCCCCAACGTATCGGCAATAGTTTGTTCCAGACCATGGCGCTTACAGACCTCGAAATCAGTCACCGTGCAAGGTTCATAACCACCAATCTGAAATGCCACCACGACAAAATCGGCATCCTGTAAGGCTTCTTTCTGTTGCGTGTGGCAGGTGATTTTGCCGCTGGCTCCTGCTGAATCCATCAGCTTACGCACCACAATGTGCGACTCTTCCAGGCGAGTTGGATCAATGTCCATCAGAGCAATATGCGCCGTTTTCAGCGCCTCGCGATGAAACACATCACCAAGAATATTTTTTACGAAAATTGTCGAACCAGCGCCGATAAAAGTAATTTTGGGTGCAGACATCATTCAGGTCTCCAGGCTTGCTTGAATGATTTCATCATGACAGGCGATTTCGCAGAAAGCCTCCGGCTTCCCGATTGAGCATTCCCAAAAACTCAGATCTGGGGTTACTTAGCAGTAAATCTAAGTTTTTGGGACTAAATTACCTAAAAAACAGAGTAATTAGCCCTTAGAAGATCCTCTCTATTTACGTTTTGTGTCGTCATTCGCAGTCATCCTCAGCCACTCATGCCATAATTCTGATAATCCAGGAAAGAGAGCCATCCATGAATACAGATACCTTTATGTGTAGCAGCGATGAAAAACAGACCCGCAGCCCGCTGTCTCTGTATTCAGAATACCAGCGGATGGAGATAGAGTTTCGTGCACCACATGTCATGACCACCAGCCACTGGCATGGTCAGGTTGAGGTAAATGTGCCTTTCGATGGCGATGTGGAATACCTGATCAACAATGAAAAAGTAAATATCAATCAGGGGCATATCACGCTGTTCTGGGCCTGTACGCCACACCAACTAACCGATACCGGAACCTGTCAGAGCATGGCGATTTTTAATCTGCCGATGCATCTGTTTCTCTCCTGGCCTCTGGATAAAGACCTTATAAACCACGTCACTCACGGCATGGTGATTAAATCGCTGGCGACACAGCAACTTAGCCCCTTTGAAGTGCGCCGCTGGCAGCAGGAATTGAACAGCCCGAATGAGCAAATCCGCCAGCTCGCCATTGATGAAATTGGCCTGATGCTCAAGCGATTTAGCCTCTCTGGCTGGGAACCGATTCTGGTCAATAAAACCTCGCGCACGCACAAAAACAGCGTCTCGCGCCATGCACAATTTTACGTCAGCCAGATGCTGGGCTTTATTGCAGAAAACTATGACCAGGCGCTGACCATCAACGACGTGGCTGAGCACGTCAAACTAAACGCCAACTATGCGATGGGGATATTTCAGCGAGTCATGCAGTTGACGATGAAACAGTACATTACCGCGATGCGCATCAACCACGTTCGCGCGTTACTGAGCGATACCGATAAAAGTATTCTCGATATTGCCCTGACGGCAGGTTTTCGTTCAAGCAGTCGTTTTTACAGTACTTTCGCCAAATATGTCGGTATGTCGCCGCAACAATACCGCAAACTTAGCCAACAGCGCCGCCAGACACTTCCCGGTTAAAAACGATATCAGTATCAGCCAAAAAAATAATTTAGCTGTCGATAATAAACATTGAAAATTAATTGAAAAATTAATATAAGCTTATGTTTATAATAATAAAAAATTAAAAACGCTTATTTTTCAATCGCTTTACAGCCTGAAATGCCCGGAAGATACTTGCCCGCAACGAAGATTCCTTCACAACCGGGTAAACAATGATGAAAGTATTAATTGTTGAAAGCGAGTTTCTACATCAGGACACCTGGGTCGGTAGCGCCGTTGAACGTCTGGCGAATGCCTTGAGCCAACAAAATGTTACCGTCATTAAATCAACCTCATTCGATGATGGTTTTGCCATTCTCTCTTCAAATGAAGCTATTGATTGTCTGATGTTCAGTTATCAAATGGAGCATCCAGACGAACATCAAAACGTCAGAGAATTGATCGGTAAACTTCATGAACGCCAGCAAAACGTGCCGGTATTCCTGTTAGGCGATCGGGAAAAATCAATCGCCGCGCTGGATCGCGACCTGCTGGAGCTTGTCGATGAATTCGCCTGGATTCTGGAAGATACTGCCGATTTTATTGCCGGACGCGCCATCGCCGCGATGACCCGCTACCGTCAACAGTTGTTACCGCCACTGTTCAGCGCGCTGATGAAATATAGCGACATCCATGAGTATTCCTGGGCCGCCCCGGGTCACCAGGGCGGAGTGGGGTTCACTAAAACGCCAGCCGGACGTTTCTACCATGACTATTATGGTGAAAACCTGTTCCGCACCGATATGGGGATCGAACGAACTTCTCTCGGTTCTTTGCTTGACCATACTGGCGCATTTGGCGAAAGCGAAAAATATGCCGCGCGCGTATTTGGTGCCGATCGCTCCTGGTCAGTCGTTGTCGGCACTTCAGGTTCTAACCGCACCATCATGCAAGCCTGCATGACCGATAACGACGTGGTCGTTGTTGACCGTAACTGCCACAAATCCATTGAACAAGGCTTAATGCTGACTGGCGCGAAACCGGTATACATGGTGCCAAGCCGCAACCGCTACGGCATTATCGGGCCAATCTACCCGCAGGAAATGCAGCCTGAAACCTTGCAGAAGAAAATCAGTGAAAGCCCGCTGACTAAAGACAAAGTCGGACAAAAACCGTCTTACTGCGTGGTGACCAACTGCACCTACGACGGCGTGTGCTATAACGCCAAAGACGCGCAGGATCTGCTGGAAAAAACCTCTGACCGTCTGCATTTCGACGAAGCCTGGTATGGCTACGCACGGTTTAACCCGATCTATGCCGATCACTATGCAATGCGCGGTGAACCGGGCAATCACAACGGTCCAACCGTTTTCGCTACCCACTCCACACATAAACTGCTGAATGCGCTGTCGCAGGCGTCTTATATTCATGTACGTGAAGGCCGGGGCGCGATTAACTTCTCCCGTTTTAATCAGGCATACATGATGCATGCCACCACTTCCCCGTTATATGCCATCTGCGCATCAAACGATGTGGCTGTATCAATGATGGACGGCAACAGCGGTCTGTCACTGACTCAGGAAGTGATCGATGAAGCGGTCGATTTCCGCCAGGCAATGGCACGGTTGTATAAAGAGTTTACTGACGAAGGTAGCTGGTTCTTTAAACCGTGGAATAAAGAAGTGGTTACCGATCCGGAAACCGGCAAAACCTATGACTTTGCTGACGCGCCGCGCAAACTGCTGACCACCGTTCAGGACTGCTGGGTAATGCATCCGGGCGAAAGCTGGCACGGCTTTAAAGATATCCCGGACAACTGGAGTATGCTCGACCCGATTAAAGTCAGCATCCTCGCACCGGGGATGGGTGAAGACGGTGAACTGGAAGAGACTGGCGTACCTGCCGCACTGGTTACCGCATGGCTTGGTCACCACGGCATCGTGCCAACTCGCACCACCGATTTCCAGATTATGTTCCTGTTCTCAATGGGTGTGACCCGAGGGAAATGGGGAACTCTGGTTAACACCCTCTGTTCCTTCAAACGCCACTACGACGCCAACACACCGCTGGCGCAGGTGATGCCGGAACTTGTTGAACAATATCCTGACACTTACGCGAACATGGGGATTCACGATCTGGGCGACAAAATGTTTGCCTGGCTGAAAGAAAACAACCCAGGTGCACGGTTAAACGAAGCCTATTCTGGCCTGCCGGTGGCTGAAATCACTCCGCGTGAAGCGTACAACGCGATTGTCGACAACAACGTCGAGCTGGTATCCATTGAAAATCTGCCAGGACGCATTGCGGCGAACTCAGTCATCCCGTATCCGCCAGGAATCCCAATGCTGCTGTCTGGTGAAAACTTCGGCGATAAAAACAGTCCACAGGTAAGTTATTTACGCTCGCTGCAATCCTGGGATCATCATTTCCCTGGATTTGAACACGAAACTGAAGGTACTGAAATTATTGACGGTATTTACCACGTAATGTGTGTGAAAGCGTAACCACTATTCCGCTGAAGGCGTAATTGTTTTAATAACATTACGCCGCCTGGCCTGAGGCCTTTTGAGTATGGCAACGTTTTCATAAAAATTGCTGCAAACAAAAATGTCATACTTTTTGCGCGGTCCCACCCCGCGCTTTTTTTGTTTATTATTTACCCTTCACCACTCTGTAAAAATTTTTGTACATGAGAAATTACTATAAAAATTTGTAATATTAGTAAAACACGTTATTTTTATGCATGTTTTGATTCGTCATACAATTATATAACCAGTCCCCGGTATCTCTCTATGTTGGCGAGATCCACTATTTTTCTTTGCATTTCAGGAGTACATGTATGAGGATTTGCAGCAACCAACCTTGTATAGTTTTATTAACTGAAAAAGATGTCTGGCTAAGAGTGAATGGGAAAGAGCCTATAAGTTTGAAGGCTAACCATATGGCGTTATTAAGTTGTGAAAATAATATTATCGACGTCTCCTCTCTGAATAACACTTTGATTGCGTATATTAGCCTCGACATCATCAAAGATTATCTCCGTTTTCTGAATAAAGATCTCTCGAAAATACCGGTCTGGCAACGTAGCGCCACACCGATTATTTCCCTGCCATGCCTTACACCAGAGGTGTTTCGCGTTGCGGCGCAACATAGCACAGCGCCTGCTGAAACAGAGTCGGAAAAAGAACGAACACGTGCATTATTATTCACTGTGCTCTCTCGCTTTCTCGACAGTAAAAAATTCCTTTCTCTACTTATGTATATGTTACGTAATTGTGTTAGCGACAGCGTTTATCAAATCATTGAAAGCGATATCCATAAAGACTGGAATCTTAGTATGGTAGCCAGTTGTTTATGTCTTAGCCCAAGTTTGTTAAAGAAAAAGCTGAAAAGCGAAAACACCAGTTATAGCCAAATAATAACCACCTGCCGGATGCGTTATGCTGTAAATGAATTAATGATGGATGGAAAAAATATCTCACAGGTGTCACAATCCTGTGGCTACAACAGCACGTCTTACTTTATTTCTGTATTTAAAGACTTCTATGGCATGACGCCACTCCATTATGTTAGCCAACACAGAGAACGTTCTGTCGCCTGATTTATAACCTTTACGAAGAGATATATTAATAACGGCATCAGCGATAACCCGACTGACGATAATTCAATGCGCGAATGCAGGCGTATGATATGACGTAATTTATTGTCACGAAGCTCGCCTTCGCAGGAGTTTAATTATGTCTTCGGATGCTGATGCTCACAAAGTGGGCTTAATCCCCGTTACTCTGATGGTGTCGGGGAATATTATGGGGTCAGGTGTATTTCTGTTACCTGCAAACCTGGCCTCAACTGGCGGTATTGCCATATATGGTTGGTTGGTGACGATTATCGGTGCTTTGGCTTTATCGATGGTCTACGCCAAAATGTCGTTCCTCGATCCCAGCCCTGGCGGTTCATATGCCTACGCGCGCCGCTGTTTCGGTCCTTTTCTCGGATATCAAACCAACGTTCTCTACTGGCTGGCCTGCTGGATTGGCAATATCGCCATGGTGGTCATTGGCGTCGGCTATTTGAGCTATTTCTTCCCGCTCCTGAAAGATCCGTGGGTATTAACCATCACCTGCGTGGTGGTGCTGTGGATCTTCGTTCTGCTTAATATCGTCGGTCCGAAAATGATCACCCGCGTGCAGGCCGTCGCTACCGTGTTGGCGCTGATCCCAATCGTCGGGATTGCCGTATTCGGCTGGTTCTGGTTCCACGGAGAAACCTATATGGCGGCATGGAACGTCAGCGGCCTGGGCACCTTCGGTGCAATTCAAAGTACCCTTAACGTTACGCTGTGGTCGTTCATCGGTGTGGAAAGTGCCTCCGTTGCAGCGGGTGTGGTGAAAAACCCGAAACGCAACGTCCCTATCGCCACCATTGGCGGGGTATTGATTGCCGCCGTTTGCTATGTGCTCTCGACCACCGCGATTATGGGGATGATCCCCAACGCCGCACTGCGCGTTTCCGCCTCACCTTTCGGTGATGCTGCACGGATGGCGCTGGGTGATACCGCAGGGGCCATTGTCTCCTTCTGTGCGGCGGCTGGTTGCTTAGGTTCGCTGGGCGGCTGGACATTACTGGCCGGGCAAACGGCGAAAGCCGCTGCCGATGACGGTCTGTTCCCACCGATTTTTGCCCGCGTCAACAAAGCAGGCACACCGGTAGCCGGGTTGATTATCGTCGGTATCCTGATGACTATCTTCCAGTTCAGCAGCATTTCGCCAAACGCAACCAAAGAGTTCGGTCTGGTCTCTTCCGTATCGGTAATCTTTACCCTGGTGCCTTATCTTTATACCTGTGCCGCTTTACTGCTTTTAGGCCACGGTCACTTTGGTAAAGCGCGTCCGGCGTATCTGGCCATCACCACTATCGCCTTCCTTTACTGCATCTGGGCGGTGGTCGGTTCTGGCGCACAAGAGGTTATGTGGTCATTCGTCACGCTGATGGTGATTACCGCAATGTACACGCTGAACTACAACCGACTGCATAAAAACCCCTATCCTTTAGATGCACCAATAAGCAAAGATTAAGCCCCCTTAATCCAGCAAACATAAAAGCCAACCTTAAGAACTTAAGGTTGGCTTAACTTTGCTTTGCGAGCATATGCGCACTTTGTTCGATGGAAACACCGTGATGTTGAAGCGCCTTCTAAAAAGACCCTCTTTGAATTTACTCGCCTGGCTATTGCTGGCCTCTTTTTATATTGCTATCTGCCTGAACATTGCCTTTTTTAAACAGGTGTTACAGGCGTTACCGCTGGATTCAATGCATAACGTACTGGTTTTCTTATCGATGCCTGTCGTCGCGTTCAGCGTGATTAATATTGTCCTGACGCTAGGCTCTTTCTTATGGCTTAATCGTCCACTGGCCTGCCTGTTTATTCTTGTCGGCGCGTCTGCGCAATATTTCATAATGACTTATGGCATCGTCATCGACCGTTCGATGGTTGCCAATATCATGGATACCACACCTGCGGAAAGCTACGCGTTAATGACACCGCAGATGTTATTAACTCTGGGATTAAGCGGGGTTCTTGCTGCACTGATTGCCTGCTGGGTAAAAATCAAACCCGCAACCTCACGCCTGCGTAGCGTTCTTTTCCGTGGGGCCAATATTCTGATTTCTGTACTGCTGATTCTGCTGGTCGCCGCGTTGTTTTATAAAGACTACGCCTCGCTGTTTCGCAACAACAAAGAGCTGGTGAAATCCTTAAGCCCCTCCAACAGCATTGTTGCCAGTTGGTCATGGTATTCCCACCAGCGACTGGCAAATCTGCCGCTGGTTCGCATTGGCGAGGATGCACACCGCAACCCGTTAATGCAAAACGAGAAGCGTAAAAATCTGACCATCCTGATCGTCGGCGAAACCTCGCGGGCAGAGAATTTCTCACTCAACGGCTACCCACGTGAAACCAATCCGCGTCTGGCGAAAGATAACGTGGTCTATTTCCCCAATACCGCGTCTTGCGGCACGGCAACGGCTGTCTCTGTGCCATGCATGTTCTCGGATATGCCGCGTGAGCATTACAAAGAAGAGCTGGCACAGCACCAGGAAGGCGTGCTGGATATCATTCAGCGAGCGGGCATTAATGTGTTATGGAATGACAACGACGGTGGCTGCAAAGGTGTCTGCGACCGCGTACCACACCAGAATGTCACCGCGCTGAACCTGCCCGGCCAGTGTATCAACGGCGAATGCTATGACGAGGTGCTGTTCCACGGGCTGGAAGAGTACATCAATAACCTGCAAGGTGATGGCGTGATTGTCTTACACACCATCGGTAGCCACGGCCCGACCTATTACAACCGCTATCCGCCGCAGTTCAGGAAATTTACCCCCACCTGCGACACCAACGAGATCCAGACCTGTTCCAAAGAACAACTGGTGAACACTTACGATAATACGTTGCTCTACGTCGACTATATTGTTGATAAAGCAATTAATCTGCTGAAAGAACATCAGGATAAATTTACCACCAGCCTGGTTTATCTTTCTGACCATGGTGAATCGTTAGGTGAAAATGGCATCTACCTGCACGGCCTGCCTTATGCCATCGCACCTGACAGCCAAAAACAAGTACCGATGCTGCTGTGGTTATCGGAGGATTATCAAAAGCGGTATCAGATTGACCAGAGCTGCCTGCAAAAACAGGCACAAACACAGCACTATTCACAGGACAATTTATTCTCAACCCTGTTGGGATTAACCGGCGTCGAAACGAAGTATTACCAGGCTGCGGATGATATTCTGCAAACTTGCAGGAGAGTGACTGAATGAAAATTCTGATTGTTGAAGACGATACACTGTTATTGCAGGGGCTGATTCTGGCGGCACAAACCGAAGGCTACGCGTGCGATGGAGTCACGACCGCGCGGATGGCGGAGCAAAGCCTTGAGGCCGGTCATTACAGCCTGGTGGTGCTGGATTTAGGTTTACCCGACGAAGATGGGCTGCATTTTCTCGCCCGTATCCGGCAGAAAAAATATACCCTGCCGGTACTGATCCTCACCGCTCGCGACACCCTGACCGACAAAATAGCGGGGCTGGATGTCGGTGCCGATGACTATCTGGTGAAGCCTTTTGCGCTGGAAGAGTTACACGCCCGTATCCGCGCCCTGCTACGACGCCATAATAATCAGGGCGAAAGTGAGCTGATTGTTGGCAATCTGACGCTGAATATGGGTCGCCGTCAGGTATGGATGGGCGGCGAAGAGTTGATTCTGACGCCCAAAGAATATGCTCTGTTGTCACGGTTAATGCTCAAAGCAGGCAGTCCGGTACATCGGGAAATTCTCTACAACGACATCTATAACTGGGACAATGAGCCCTCGACCAACACCCTGGAAGTGCATATCCACAATCTGCGCGACAAAGTGGGCAAAGCCCGTATCCGTACCGTGCGCGGCTTTGGCTATATGCTGGTCGCGAATGAGGAAAACTAATTGAATCTGATGCGTTTTCTGCGCCGACCAATATCGCTGCGCCAACGGCTGATATTGACCATCGGGGCCATTTTGTTGGTGTTTGAGCTGATCAGCGTCTTCTGGCTATGGCATGAAAGTACCGAGCAGATTCAGCTGTTTGAGCAGGCGCTACGTGACAATCGCAACAACGATCGCCACATCATGCGTGAGATCCGCGAAGCAGTCGCCAGCCTGATTGTTCCCGGCGTATTTATGGTCAGCCTGACACTATTTATCTGCTATCAGGCGGTGCACCGCATCACACGCCCGCTGGCGGAACTGCAAAAAGAGCTGGAAGCGCGCACCGCTGACAACTTAACGCCCATAGCCATTCACAGTGCCACCCTCGAAATCGAAGCGGTGGTTTCGGCGTTGAACGATCTGGTCAGTCGCCTGACCAGCACGCTGGATAACGAAAGGTTGTTTACCGCTGACGTCGCTCACGAACTGCGAACGCCGCTGGCGGGGGTGCGTTTGCATCTGGAACTGCTGGCGAAAACGCATCACATTGATGTAGCGCCGTTAGTCGCACGGCTTGATCAGATGATGGAGAGCGTCTCCCAGTTGTTGCAACTGGCACGCGCCGGACAGTCATTTTCTTCCGGTAATTATCAACATGTAAAACTGCTGGAAGATGTGATCCTGCCCTCCTATGACGAACTCAGCACCATGCTCGACCAGCGTCAACAAACCTTGCTGTTACCAGAGAGCGCCGCCGACATCACCGTTCAGGGCGACGCGACCCTGCTGCGGATGTTATTGCGTAACCTGGTAGAAAACGCCCATCGCTATAGTCCAGCAGGCAGCAACATTATGATTAAGCTGCAAGAAGCTGGCGGAGCGGTCATGGCCGTTGAAGATGAAGGGCCTGGCATTGATGAGAGTAAATGCGGAGAGTTGAGCAAAGCGTTTGTACGAATGGACAGCCGTTATGGCGGGATTGGTCTGGGATTAAGTATTGTCAGCCGCATCACACAGTTGCATCACGGGCAGTTTTTCCTGCAAAACCGGGAAGAGGCTTCCGGCACGCGCGCCTGGGTACGGCTGAAAAAAGATCAGTACGTGGCAAACCAGATATAGAGAAAGCTGCTGACTACCAGCACGCTAAACACAGTCGTTAAACTTTCATAAACACGGTTTTTCATTGCACTCTCCTCCGTTGTCCTGGAGGAGAGTATGCGCGTCAGAGATTAAGTGAACCTTAAGAGTTCGATTGTTGGCCTGATAAGAGAGTGCCGCATCAGGCAATCCGTTTCAGCTTACTCATCAATTCGCGGATGTTGCTGCACCAGGCGGGTACGTTTCGCCTGCAAATCGGCAATCTCCTGGTCAATATCCTCGATTTTCTGCTCGATATTATCGTAATGCTCGACGAGAATTTCCTTCGCTTCCTGCAAATCTGACGCCGCTGGCGTCGCACCTTTCAGTGGACGATTCGCCGTCTCTTTCATGGTCACGCCGGTAATCAAACCAATCACCGCCACTACCATCAGGTAATAGGCAGGCATCATCAGATTATGCGAGCTTTCCACCAGCCAGGCTGCCAGCGTTGGCGTCAGACCGGCAACCAGCACCGAAATATTAAATGCCGCCGCCAGCGCACTGTAACGAATATGCGTCGGGAACATCGCTGGCAAGGTAGAGGCCATAACACCCGTAAAGCAGTTAAGGATCACCGCCAGCATCAGCAACCCGGCGAAAATCAGGCCGATAATATTACTGTTAATCAGGATAAACGCCGGGATCGCCAGCGCAAACAACGCAACACTGCCGAGGATCACAAACGGACGACGACCAAAACGGTCACTCAGCAAGCCCATCACCGGCTGAACAAACAGCATACCGATCATAATCGCGATAATAATCAGCACCCCGTGGTCTTCGGAGTAATGCAGGTTATGCGACAAATAACTCGGCATATAAGTCAGCAACATGTAGTAAGTCACGTTGGTGGCAATCACCAGACCAATACATGTCAACAGACTGCGCCAGTGTTTGGTGGCAATCTCTTTAAACGAGACTTTCGGGCCATCCTGCAAACCTTCGCGGTCACCCTGTTCCAGTTTCTCAACATGTTGCTGGAACGCTGGCGTCTCTTCTAAAGCATGACGAAGATAAAGCCCAATAATTCCCAGCGGCAGCGCGATAAAGAACGGAATACGCCAGCCCCAGTCAAGGAAGTTCTCTTCACCGACGATGGTCGAAATCAACACCACCACGCCCGCACCCAGCACAAACCCGGCAATAGAACCGAAATCCAGCCAGCTGCCCATAAAGCCACGTTTACGGTCAGGTGAGTATTCCGCAACAAATATCGATGCTCCGGTGTATTCGCCACCGACCGAGAAACCTTGTGCCATCTTACAAATCAACAGCAGAATCGGCGCCCAAATACCAATAGAGGCATAGGACGGTATTAAACCGATACAGAACGTACTGATCGACATAATCACAATAGTGATAGCGAGGATCTTCTGGCGACCATATTTATCGCCCAACATACCGAAGAAGAGTCCGCCAAGCGGTCGAATCAGAAAGGGAACGGAGAAGGTGGCAAGTGCAGCAACCATCTGCACGCTGGGGTCAGCCCCTGGGAAAAATACTTTACCTAATGCGTAAGCAACAAAGCCATAAACACCAAAATCGAACCATTCCATTGCATTACCCAGCGATGCTGCAGTAATGGCTTTTCGCAGTTTACCGTCATCAATAATGGTGACATCACGAAGGGTTATCGGTTTTACTTTTTTCCTTTTCAGCATAGCTTTCCTCGCAGAGTAAGCCCATTTCCGCACGCGTCAGGCAAATCGACGCGGCGCCCGCAAAAGGGGAGCGGGAATTGCAGGGTGCAATCTCTGTAACAAGCGTAGCTGGTTTGCTTACACGATCCGATTAAGGATTGTACAATCAAACCTGTTGACGCCTGAATTGGGCAGTTAATGACCTTTTTACCCTACCAGTGTTTAAATTTGTGATCAACTTCACACATGGATTTCGTTGAGCACTCATTGATGTAACTGATCATTTACAGTCAATTTACAGAGAAGATTTCCTCAACCATCGCGCCCGCCAGACGCTGTGCTGAACAGAGCCGTGGCATCCCCAGCGCGACGGTTTGCCAGCGTTGGGTTACTGACCAGCAAACGGGCTGCTTATCGGCATCGGACCACTTGCCAAGCCAACTTAAAAAGTCAGCATGATCCCCGCCAGTCGGGGTAGTAGGAGAGGAAAACCACTGATGGTAATAATGGCGAGTAGTCGGTGCCGCATTGATACTTTCAGCCAGATATTGCGTCGCTTTCACGCGTAAGTCGTCAAGCAACAACGCCGCTGCTTGTGGATTTCCCAGACGGCAGGCATCACCAAACGCCCCCCAGCGCAGCTCCTCCAGAACAATAAAGCAACGTCCCGGCAGCGACCAGGCGTTGTACGCACCAGCACACCAGCGGGTAAAAATTTGCTCACTCTGCTCACCTGCCTGAACCAGTAACCCTCGTTGCATTAACGCTTTTTCCTTCCAGCGACAGCGGGCAGAAAACCACTCATACAACGCGGCAATTTGCTGGGGAAGTTCCGGGAAAGCGGAGTGCGAGCGGTGATCCATTTTTTGCAATAGCGCCAGATGTTGCGTGATCTGCGTCAGCGCCAGATGGCCGGGATCCAGCATCGCCGCCAGTTTTTCCACCAATGTCAGGCGCAGGCTAAGTGGCGCATTTAACATTCCGGCATTCGCCCACGCCTGAAGCTGTGCGCGCGCAAGGAGCTCCTGCATCAGTCGTTCACGAAACTGCTGCTGATGGGCTTGTGGATAGCGGGCATCATCGCCCTGCGCCAGATCCACCAAAAAGCGGGGATAAACCGACTCCAGTACGCGACCGGAGCCGTCCAGTAACGTCTTTGTCAATACTGTTCTGCCATGAAAAGAGTTTGAATATCATCGCGTAACAACTGAGAGTCCGTATAAATCCAGCCATGAATCATCACGGTCTGCTGCAATTGCTGCTGCATCATCCTGACCACGGATTCATTTTGTTGACGCAGCGCCAGACTATCGCGTAAACGCGCCTGTAATTCCGTCAAACATAACGCGAAATCAGCGAAAAAAGTGTTCATGCCTGCCGTGACAGAATCATCGACCTGAACCGCCAAAGCTTTAGCCATTTGTTGGCAATAAAGGTCTACTTCTTCGGTTAACGTTCGTTGTAGCGCACTGTAATCAACGGCCTCTGGCGGGGATTTCTCACCACCCCGTCCCCAGTCAGGCTGATTCAGCCAGCGCGAGAACGTCTCACGCACAATGCCAAAACGGCTGCTCTGCTCATCCGTTGCTTCCTGGTGGGATATTGCATCGCTGAACAACTGGCGAGTATTGAAGTGTGGGACTGCGCCATGAAAAGCAGGAAAATGAAAGCCGGGGCGAAACCCGGACTCATTCAATTCTGTTTTTACCCGCTGCTCGATGGGGTGAATAACATCGGTTAACACCCGGCAAAGGGTTGATTCCAGTTCAGCAAAACGCAGCGTAAAATCACGGCTGATTTTGGTCTGCGCCGCCTGTAACAGCGTCTCGCAGCGGGTACGAATCTCGCTTAACGACCATGAATCATGTTGAAAAAGCACAGCTAACTGGGTATTCACCTCGTCTTGCTGCTGACGCAGAAAGTCGTTGGCTGATACCAGAGCCACCTCGATTTCATGTTTAATCTCGCCACTCACCTGCACCTGATTGAGCTGCAATAGCTGCATATTTTCTTCAACCTGGCGGATATTTTGCCGCAATTGCTCGCAGACGACGTTCAGCCCGTGTGCGCGAAAATCAAGGTATTCCCGCGCTTGTTGGGCATAATTCAACAACTTATGCGAAGCAGATCGCAGAGCATATAACGACGCGTTGGCGTAGGCAGCATGGAGTAACGCCTGAACCGGTTGAGCGAACAGCGAATCTTCCCACAGTTGATCGGCGGCATGACGAATACGGTCGATATCTGCCAGATCGGCATTGCGCCAGCGCCTGCCAAGCGCGGCATGGGCAAAATCCTCCACCCAGCGTTGTTGCTCCGGCGCAGGCAACTTCCCATTGTTAGCTAACTCATGACGTGCCCGATTCGCCAGATAGCCCCACATCGACGATACCGGAAATATCTGCCCTGGCGTAACACAGCCTTTCATCAGCGTTCCGGAAATCAGCGCCCGCACCTGTTCGGCATCGTCACTGTTACGATCCTGCTGATCGAACTTATTGACGAGCACATACAGCGGTACTGATTTCCCCACCGCTAAAACCGCCTCACGCACCTCTTCATCGGAGATTGACTTCAGTTGCGTATAGTCCAGCACCGCCAGCACTGCGGAGGCGCGCGCCAGTTGCTCGTTAAGCATTTTTTGCAGATGCGGTTGTCCGGCTTCATTCGGTCCGGGGGTATCCAGCAACGTCAATTGACCGGGATAACTCTCCAGTCCCGCCAGATGGACAAACTCCACTTCAATTACTGGAATATGCTCAATGGCGGCGTAAGCAGAAAAAGGAAAATCGACGTCCAGCGCCTTCGCCAGACGCACCAAATCATTCAAACTTTTCAGACAATGAAAAATTGGCTGGGCACCAAGATAATATTTTTCAAAAGCAACGCCATTTTCGATCCGCTGCATAAGCGCACGCATATCTTTATCTATTTCCAGCAGTTCGGTCAGATGCTCAATATCGCAATCGCGCAGGCGTTGTTGTAATTGTTGGATTAAACAGTCGATTGGTGCGACATGTGAAAAATGCAGCACCGGTTCTTTTTGCCCCGGCGTATGGCGAATAAGCGTCGGCAGCGCAGTCATAGGGCGATTGCGATTAGGCAGAACTTCAGTGCCAACAATAGCGTTAATGGTGGTTGATTTTCCTGCTTTCATGGTGCCAATAATCGCCAGCACCATTTCCAGACGGGAAATTTTACGCAGCTCATTATTCAGCATCGCATGACGCTCGGCTATATTAGGCTGACTCCAGGGTAAAGTCAGTGGTGGTGCATCTTCTCCGGGCACAGAGAGCGGCATTTTTTCCAGTAACTGCAACTGTTGTCGGGAAAGCTGTAACAGACGCTCAGCCTCCTGACTTAATTCATATATTGTCTGTGTGTACATGGAAAATTCTTCCTTAAGGCAAATTTCATTATTTTTATTTAGCCAGATCGTTTTTTAGTTCTGTTGTCGGCTTTTATAATTACTGCAGGAAATAATTTTTATATTTAATATATTGTTTTTATTAGGATGAATAAATCTCTTCCGACAAGTTAAAAGTCAGAAAGATAAAATAACAATTTAATTAAAAAAAGAACAAGAAGAGAGTTAACCTTAACTTAAATAATAAACAGAGGCAAAAAGATTATTTTCTTTTTGCGTTGTCTTTCAAATGAAAACGATCGTCGACTAAAATCAGCAGTACCCCCGACAAACTCAGGGATTTTGTGTATAATTGCGGCCTTTTTCGGCAATCTGCCGTTTTTTGGCGCTTTTGCCCTGCTGACTTTTGAGGAAATCCACATGTCATTACCACACTGCCCGAAATGCAACTCCGAATACACCTACGAAGATAACGGCATGTACATCTGCCCGGAATGCGCCTACGAATGGAACGACGCCGAACCTGCACAGGAAAGCGACGAGCTGATCGTTAAAGATGCTAACGGCAACCTGCTGGCTGACGGCGACAGCGTTACCATCATTAAAGATCTGAAGGTGAAAGGTAGCTCTTCGATGCTGAAAATTGGCACCAAAGTGAAAAACATCCGCCTGGTTGAAGGCGACCATAACATCGATTGCAAAATCGACGGTTTTGGTCCGATGAAACTGAAATCTGAGTTTGTGAAAAAGAACTGATTTCGAATGCCGGGTGCGATACATCCGGCAACGGTGCCAACTGCCTGATGCGACGCTTGCGCGTCTTATCAGGCCTACTCTTCATCTGTACAAAATTCAAACTACACTTAACTGACTTCTCTTAACTGAGGTCACCATCATGCCGTTAAGTCCCTATATCTCTTTTTCCGGTAACTGTGCCGACGCGATAGCCTATTACCAACGCGCGTTAGGCGCGGAACTGCTCTATAAAATCAGCTTTGGGGAAATGCCGAAACCCACGCAAGAAAGCACCGAAGGCTGTCCTTCAGGGATGCTATTTCCCGATACTGCCATCGCCCATGCTAACGTGCGCATTGCCGGAAGCGACATCATGATGAGCGATGCCATACCGTCAGGAAAAGCCAACTACTCCGGCTTTACGCTGGTGCTCGATTCGCAACAGGTCGAGGAAGGGAAACGTTGGTTTGACAACCTTGCCGCCAACGGAAAAATCGAAATGGACTGGCAGGAAACCTTCTGGGCGCATGGCTTCGGCAAAGTTACCGATAAATATGGTGTGCCGTGGATGATTAATGTCGTTAAGCAGCAGTCAACACAATAGCCGGGCTTTAATAGCTGATGGGGAGAATTAGGGGGAGGGGTGATGCCTGCTCCATACCCAACATCACCGCCCATACTCATCTTCCATTCTCCGCTCTTCATCTTCCAGCTGCCGACGCTCCTGATCAAGCTGGCGCTGGCGGTCGTCAAGCTGCCTGCGGCGATCTTCAAACTGGCGGCGGCGGTCGTCATATTGTCTGCGACGATCGTCGCTCACTTGACGCTGCCAGCCGTCGTCGCGCGAATCTTCATAGTCACGCCCACGATCAGGGTTATAAGCGTCGTTAATCGCCTGCTGAATATTACCAATCGTGTCGTCGATAATATCGGCCTGAGCCGGAACGGTGGTCAGCGTGAGCAGGGTGAAAAGAAAGAGCGTGGAGTAAGGTTTCATAAGCCAGTCTCTGTGATGGACTGGCTTAACGTTAGTTGAGTGTGAATAACCGGAGTAGCGGAGTAATCTCAAATACGGTAAGGCGCAGACTCTTCCATTAGCTGGATAGCTCGCCGTTTATTTTCCGCCACCAGCACAATGCTATGACATTTTTGATCCGGAGAAATACTCCAGATACGTTCTTCCGGAATGCAGCCACCATCGTAGATCACTTTCGTGCCATCGTAAGGCCAAAATGTCTCTTGTTCAGTGTCTAATATAAACACTGAAATCTGATCGGACTCGCGCGCGATCTTCTGCCAGAGCATCTTCCCGCCATCATACTGATCAAAATCGCTGATGAGTGTGATTCCGCATTGCAGGATTAACGCTTCATACAGTCGCGTTGCCAGACCTTTATCGCGTTCACCTGGGGAGACGCAGATACCTTCCACTTGTACCAGATCCGAGTCTTCCCACCAGCGTTCAACGGCAATAATATCGCTGCCGAACTCTTTTTTACGCTGCAGGTCGAGAGCGGCAAGTACCCGATGACGTGGCACGCCTGCAAAAACTTCAATGTCCGCTTCAATGATGGCCGCTCTTGGCGTCTGGCTGTCATAAATCACCTGTAACAGACGCCCGGAAAGCTCGATCTCTTCCACCACGCGAAAAGAACGAGCAACCGTCATTGGGCTATAGGTGGTTGGCATCACGATCATATGTGAATCGCCTCTTGTCAGTACTGGCATAATTCCTTTTATATCCCATTCAGAACAGAATTGCTCACAATAGCAGCACATTTGCTCCAGGCCTCTTGATAAATTCTGAAAATCATCCCTCAATTTGCCCCAATGCCTGCGCCAGTTGCACGCGGGTAAAAGGTTTGCGCAGCAGCGCCACTTCTGGCAACGCGGGGTTATAGCTGGGGCGTAAATCCTGACCGCTGATAAGCAACAGCGTCAGGTGTGGGTAGCGTTTGCGTGCTGCATTGACCACTTCTGCGCCGCTCATACCGCCTGGGAGCATTAAGTCGCTGATAAAGATATCGATTTCCGCTGATGCCGCCAGCAGATCCAGCGCCTGTTCGCCACTGCTCGCTTCCAGCGTCAAATAGCCCAGCAGATGCAGCTGTTCACAGATGGTCTGGCGTACCGCAGCTTCATCTTCCAGCACCAACACCAGCTTATCGCCGCTGACGGCTGTCTGTTCTACCACCGCTGACGATACATTTTTCGCCGCCAACAACGCACGGGGAAGCTGTAGTCTGACTGTCGTTCCCTGCCCCGGCGCACTTTCGATTTCCACCCTCCCGCCGGACTGACGCACGAAACCATAGACCATCGACAAGCCCAGCCCGCTGCCGCTCCCCGTCTGTTTGGTGGTAAAGAACGGTTCGAACACCTGGTCTTTCACCTCCTGCGACATTCCACAGCCATGATCGATAACCTCCAGAGCCACCATGTCCTGACGCTGCCCACCGCTACGGGTGACACGCTGGTTCCAGGTGCGGATTTTGAGGGTTCCCGTCAGCCCTTCCATCGCATCACGAGCGTTCATCACCAGGTTGATGATGGCGTTTTCCAGTTGGCTGACGTCAATCCACGCAGGCCACGCCGGAGACTGCGCTTCAATCTCCAGCGTCAGCGTTGCCGGTAAGGAGTGGCGCATCAATTCGCTTAACTCTTCCAGTAATGTTTTCAGTTCAATGGCTTGTGGATGTAAGGACTGCTTGCGGGAAAATGCCAACAGCCGTTGGGTCAGTAGCGCGCCACGTTCGGCGGCTTGCTGCGCCCGCTGTATTCGCGGCGCGTCGGGCGAGTCCGTGTTCACCAGCTCCAGGCTGCCAATAATCACCGCCAACAGATTATTAAAATCATGCGCCAGTCCCCCCGTCAGTTGCCCGACCGCTTTTAGCTTCTGGCTGTGCAATAGCGCCTCTTCCAGCCCCTGCCGCTCGGTTTGGGCAATCTCCATCTGCGTGGTTTTCTCTTTCAGCAGCCGTGACGTCCGTTCAAGCGATGCGGTATTACGGGCGAAGACGTTAAAGGCGCGTGCCAGTTCCCCCAACTCATCGCGCCGCTGTAACGCCGGAAAGCTGACTTCTGCTTCACCGTGCGCCAGACGACTCATGGCGCGAGAAATCGCCGTCAGGTTTGAGCCAAGATTGCGATAGATGTACCAACCTGCAAACGCGGTGATCACCACCGCTAACAGGGCAAAGATCATGATCACTCTCTCGCCGGAGCGCAGATCCTGGTAACTTTGCGCTACCCGCTGACCTGAAAGCATCGCCACCTGTTCGGCATAATGGTTAATATCGCTGTTAAGGATCGCCACCAGAGCTTTGATGTGAAACATATACCAGCTAATCGCCAGATCGCTTTGCTCCAGAGCGGCAGAAAGCGGCGCGAGTTTACGTAGTTCATCATTGAAATCAGTAAGTAGCGTATTTACTAACGGCGTATCACTATGAGTCGGCAGCGCAGACATCACTTCAACCAGTTGATGAATAATCGCCTGCGGTGCTGGAGTGGCAATGGCGGCGACGATCAGCCGGTTCATCTCGTTAAGCAAAATATCATCTTGCGCGTGAGTGACTTTTTGCAGATGCCGCAGATAACTTAAGTTTTGATATAGCGAACTTAACAACGCGTTGCGTTCCAGATGCCGCCTTTGCCCCCGCTCCAGCATTCCGCCGACGCTGGTTTGCAGTTCATTACTACGCTGGATGATTCGCGCCACCAGCCCGGCGTCCTGCTGTGCTAAAGGCGCTGTCGCCAGTTGCTCAAGTGAGCTTTTTAATGCCCGCTGTGTCTCCAGTAATCGCTCGGCTTCGCCTTTATATTCCAGCGCCCCCACCACCTGTGACAATCGCACCGCCGCCGTCGCCACGTTTGCCGTGTCGCGCGCCAGATTCAGGCTGCCGGTCATATCATCCACCGTTTGCTGCTGCACCTGCTCCTGCATCTGGCTGGCATGGCGAAAACCCATTACCGCCACGCCGCTGACCATCAGCGTCACTGCTACCACCAGCAAATTTAAAAGCAGCAATCGCCCGCGCGCGCTGGCAAAAAAGTGACGTCCGGGGTGCGCCATATCACGCTCCGTGAAGAAAATTCGCAATATGACAAATATGAACGGCTTCTGACATTTTGCATTTACTTTCCTGTGATGGAGTGCTGATATCGACAACCTCGCAGGAGTCCACCATGAACAGCACGCCAGTTCTGGAGATGCGCAATATTGCCAAAGCCTTCGGCAAATTTTATGCGCTCAAAGGGGTGGATTTGACGGTTTACCCTGGCGAGATCCATGCCCTGATGGGGGAAAACGGCGCAGGAAAAAGCACGCTGATGAAGGTGCTGGCGGGGGCTTATACCGCCACCAGCGGCGAGATCCTGATTGATGGCAAACCCTTTCACATTCGCACGCCAAAAGATGCCTTAAGCGCCGGTATTACGCTGATTTATCAGGAGATGCAGCTGGCACCCAATTTGACGGTGGCAGAGAACATTTTCCTCGGCAGCGAGCTTTCCCACGGCGGGCTGGTGCAGCGTAAAGAGATGCTGGTGCAGGCGCAAAAAGTGATCGACCGCCTCGGCGCGCAGTTCAAGGCCAGTGATAAAGTCATGACGCTGACCATTGCCGAACAACAGCAGGTCGAAATTGCCCGCGCGCTGCATCGCAACAGCCGCATTCTGGTGATGGACGAACCCACCGCCGCCCTCTCCTCCCGCGAAACTCACCGCCTGTTTGAGCTGATTATGCGGCTGCGCGATGAAGGGATGGCGATTATCTACATCAGCCACCGCATGGCGGAAGTGTATGAGCTTTCCGATCGCGTCAGCGTGCTGCGCGACGGGCAATACGTTGGCAGCCTGACCCGCGACAACCTCAACGCTGCTGAACTGGTGCGGATGATGGTTGGCAGGCCGCTGAGCGATCTGTTCAATAAAGAACGCGATATCCTGCCCGGCAAAGCCCGCCTGAACGTTCACCACCTGACCGACGGCGGCAAAGTGCAGCCGAGCAGTCTGCTGGTGCGTTCCGGCGAAATTGTCGGCCTCGCAGGGCTGGTGGGTGCCGGACGTTCCGAACTCGCGCAGTTAATTTTCGGCGTGCGTAAAGCAACGGGCGGAATGATTGAAGTGGATGGCGAACCGGTGGTGATCCACTCCCCGCGCGAAGCCATCGATCTTGGCATTGGATTTCTGACCGAAAACCGTAAAGAACAGGGGCTGTTCCTTGAAATGGCGGCAGCCGAAAACATCACCATGGCAACCCTGGAGCGCGATGCCAGCTGGGGGATGCTCAACCGCAAAAAAGCGCAAACCATCTCCGATGACGCCATTAAGTTGCTCAACATTCGTGTGCCACATTCCCAGGTGCGAGCGGGTGGGCTTTCCGGCGGTAATCAGCAAAAACTGTTGATCTCCCGCTGGGTGGCGATTGGCCCACGCATTTTACTGCTCGATGAACCCACGCGCGGCGTGGATGTCGGCGCAAAAAGCGAGATCTACCGGATCATGAACGAGATGGCACGCAAGGGCGTGGCGATCCTGATGATCTCCAGCGAACTGCCGGAGATAGTCGGGATGAGCGATCGTGTTTATGTAATGCGCGAAGGCAGCATTGCCGGTGAGTTAAACGGCAACAACATCACCCAGGAAAACATTATGACCTTAGCGACCGGCGTCAACGACGCTCATTCCCAGGCGGTGCGCTCATGACAACATCTGCAAAGACCTCTGCCAAAAAAATGTTAATGAGCGATCTGATGCAAACGGTCGGCATTTTGCCGATTCTGATCCTGATCGTGGCAGTTTTTGGCTTTATCGCGCCAAACTTTTTTACCGAAAGCAACCTGCTGAATATTACCCGCCAGGCGTCAATCAACATTGTGCTGGCGGCGGGAATGACCTTCATTATATTGACCGGCGGG
>NZ_PZKQ01000027.1:0-100160 GCF_003046645.1 Escherichia sp. MOD1-EC6475
GGTTCAGGGGGCCAGTCTATAATACGGCTGGCGGCTAACGAACTTATCCATAATATGCTGGCGACGAAAATGGCCGTGCAGATCCCGACAATGCGAGGATTGGCATGGTAGCCCAAATTCATTGATATCGTTTCGCTAATGATCGCGCCGTTAGCAGAGATATAGGCGTAAGTGAGAATATAGAGAACGAAGGCAACGGTAATGCCGCTGATAATGTTCCAGGTGTTACCGATTAAATCTTTAGTGATGGTATTAAAACTGGAGCCGACGGGATAATTTAAATTTGCTTCTAATAATAGTAACCCAGAATGTAGCATTGAAAACCAGGCAATGATAAGGATAAAGGCACCCCAGAAAAACCAGGCGCCGGCAAGATCAACAGGTAAAGCAAACATACCTCCACCGATTACTGTACCTGCTATAACCATAACACCCCAAAATGCAGAGTGTTTTTTTTCTGCTTGTTCAGTCATGATGCCACCTTTAGAGGAAGGCTATTTTTGTTATTGAGGATGTAGGGAATGGAGTGGCTAACATCCTTATAGCCACTCTGAGTGTATTAATTAAACTTCTTTCAGTTTTGCGGTGAAGTGACGCAATACTTTCGGTTCGTAGGTAAAGGTCAATCCTTTAATATTGGCTGCATTTTCTTTCACATGTTTGAAGGCTTCAATAATAAAGTCCATATGTGTTTGAGTATAGGTCGCGCGTGGAATGGTTAAACGCAGCAATTCTGCCGGGCACGGCAGTTGTTTACCGGTTTTCGGATCGCGGCCTAACAGGAAAGACCCAATTTCTACCGCACGGATACCGGCGACTTTATACAGCTCGCACGCCAGCGCCTGTGCCGGGAACTGATCTGCCGGAATATGCGGCAACAGTTTACCGGCATCAACGAATGCCGCGTGACCGCCCGCTTGCTGGCAGACAACGCCAATCTCTTCCAGACCATCGACCAGATACTGCACCTGCGCAATACGATAGGCCAGCCAGTCATGATTCATGCCGTCATACAGACCTACCGCCAGACGCTCCATCGCGCCGCCTTCCAGTCCACCATAAGTCGGGAAACCTTCCTGCACCACGCAAAGGGTTCTGCACTCGGTATAGACATCGAAGAAGCTGTCGTCTTTCACGCACAGCAGGCCGCCCATTGGCACCATCGCATCTTTCTTGGCGGACATTGCCAGCATATCGGCATATTTGTAGGTTTCGCGGGTAATCTGCTCGATAGTCCAGTCTTTGTATTCAGCTTCACGTTGCTTGATGAAATAGGCGTTTTCAGCAAAGCGCGCGGAGTCCATCACTACAGGAATGTCATATTTCTTCGCAATGCTGTACATCGCTTTCATATTTGCCAGAGATACCGGCTGACCGCCTGCGGAGTTACTGGTGATGGTAGCAACGATATACGGCACGTTATTCGGGCCAACTTCTTCAATACCGCGTTCTAATCCTTCGAGGTCAAAGTTGCCTTTAAAGTCGTAACGCACGCCAGTATCGAAGGCTTCTTTGATATAGACGTTACGCACAGTACAGCCGTTAATCTGGCTATGGCCCTGAGTGGTGTCGAAGAAATAATTCGAGAACGCTACCATTTTGCTGCGATCCAGGCCTTTTTCCTGCTCGCGTTTTTTAATCAGTACCGGAATGTAGATTTGCTCTGCGCCACGCCCCTGGTGAGTCGGAATGGTGTATTGATAACCAAAGATATTCTTCACTGACTCGGCTAATGCGTAGTAGCTGCGGCTGCCGCTGTAGGCTTCGTCGCCGCGCATCATCGCTGCCTGCATACTTTGAGTTACCGCTCCGGTGCCACTGTCGGTCAGTAAATCGATAAACACATCTTCGCTATCCAGCAGAAATGGGTTCATACCGGATTTAATAATCGCTTCTTCACGGTAAGCACGAGTGGTACGTTTTACTGGCTCAATAACACGAATGCGGAACGGTTCAGGGAGGTGTTTAAAGTTTTCCATTGCATAATCCTTCATTTATTTTAATTGCAGTGATCCCTGTGAATATTACATTTGCAATATCTATTAATTTCCCACATATATACAAGAACCGTTACTGCTTTAAGAAAGCAATTAAATCAGTAATAGCGTATATAAAAAAAGAAAATAAAGACGTAGCAAACTCATAGATCACATTGAATCTAATTCGGTTTGACTCTGATGATGGCTACAGAAGGGCAAATTAAGGGCGGTGATCGACAATTCTGTTGTCAATATTAAACCACTTTGAGGTCACACATATATGTAAGGTATTCATAATGTACTTATCCTCGAAAGACACAACGTTACAGTATAATACTCAAGATTTTTGTCTATTCTGAAATTGTTTAAATGTGAATCGAATCACAAACGGTTGCGAAACAATATTAAATGCTTTTTTAAGAAAATAAGTTACGTAAGAAGGCTAAGGTTTATAAAAAGGGTTGAGTAATAATAAGAGTGCTAACAAGAAAGCAAAGCCGCATCAGGCAATCTGGATGCGGCTTTGTAGGTACGGGTTACTTACCGATACAGAAGCTGGAGAAAATTCGCCCCAGCAGATCGTCAGAAGTAAATTCCCCGGTGATTTCGCTTAAGTTTTGCTGTGCCAGGCGTAGTTCTTCCGCAAGCAATTCACCCGCCCATGCACCTAACAGTTGCGCTTTGCCCTGTTGCAGATGCTCCGCCGCTTGTTCTAGCGCCTGCAGGTGACGACGGCGCGCCAGGAAACCGCCTTCCATATTAGTGTCGAAACCCATGCTCTGTTTGAGATGGTTACGCAACACATCCACGCCTTCGCCAGTCCTTGCAGAGAGACGAATCAACGCGTGACCGTTCACTTCGCTCATTCCCAGCGTTTCGCCGGTGATATCAGCTTTATTGCGCACAACAGTGATCGGTAGTTTCGCAGGCAGACGGGCGATAAATTCCGGCCAGATTTCTGCCGGATCAACGGCGTCTGTCGTCGTGCCATCAACCATAAACAGCACGCGGTCGGCCTGTTCAATTTCCTGCCACGCTCGCTCGATACCAATACGTTCAACTTCATCGCTGGCTTCACGTAGCCCGGCGGTATCGATGATATGCAGTGGCATTCCGTCAATGTGGATATGCTCACGCAGCACGTCACGCGTGGTTCCGGCTATATCAGTCACTATCGCCGCTTCACGCCCTGCCAGCGCGTTTAACAGGCTCGATTTACCGGCGTTAGGACGCCCGGCAATCACCACCTTCATCCCTTCGCGCAGCAGACTGCCCTGACGTGCTTCTGCACGTACTGCATCGAGATCGGCAATCACGTCATTGAGCTGGGCTTCAATTTTACCGTCGGAGAGGAAATCGATCTCTTCATCGGGGAAATCAATCGCCGCTTCGACGTAAATGCGCAAGTGGGTGAGGGCTTCAACCAGATGATTGACCCGTGCGGAGAACGCGCCTTGCAGTGAGTTAAGCGCCGAACGAGCCGCCTGTTCTGAGCTGGCGTCGATAAGATCCGCAATCGCTTCGGCCTGGGCTAAATCGAGTTTATCGTTAAGAAACGCGCGTTCTGAAAACTCACCAGGGCGAGCAATCCGCAGTCCAGGAATGGTCAGAATACGTTTTAACAGCAGGTCGAGGATGACCGGACCGCCATGACCTTGCAGTTCCAGCACATCTTCACCGGTGAACGAATTCGGGCCAGGGAACCATAGCGCGATGCCCTGATCCAGCACGCTGCCGTCGGCGTCTTTGAACGGAAGATAATCGGCGTAGCGCGGCTTCGGCAATTTACCCAGCACGGTTTCGGCAACTTCACGGGCTTTGAGGCCGGAGATGCGCAGGATGCCCACACCACCGCGTCCCGGTGGGGTTGCCTGGGCGACGATAGTGTCGTTATGGCTCATGGTTTATCTCATCAATACAAATAAAAAAGGCGGTCAACTGACCGCCCTTATTTTAGCGAAAACTCACCGAATCAGGATTTTTTCTTCTCGCGGCTATGCAGACCACGTTTTTCCAGACCACGGTAAATCAGCTGCTGCTGAATAATGGTTACCAGGTTGCTGACGATATAGTACAGCACCAGACCTGACGGGAACCACAGGAAGAACACGGTGAAGATGACCGGCATGAAGGTCATGATCTTCTGCTGCATCGGGTCGGTCACGGTGGTCGGCGACATCTTCTGAATGAAGAACATCGTTACGCCCATCAGGATCGGCAGGATGTAGTACGGGTCCTGTGCAGACAGGTCGTGGATCCACAGTGCAAATGGCGCCTGGCGCAGCTCAACGGAACCCATCAGCATGTAGTACAACGCCAGGAAGATTGGCATCTGGATCAGCAGCGGGAAGCAGCCGCCCAGCGGGTTAACCTTCTCAGCTTTATACAGCGCCATCATTTCCTGGCTGATACGCTGTTTGTCATCGCCCAGACGCTCACGCATTGCCTGAATCTTCGGCTGCAGCATACGCATCTTCGCCATGGAGGTGTACTGCGCTTTGGTCAGCGGGTACATGATGCCACGAACGATAAAGGTGATGATGATAATGGAGAAGCCCCAGTTACCCACAAAGCTATGGATCCATTTCAGCAGTTTGAACAGCGGCTGAGAGATGAACCACAACCAACCGTAATCAACGGTCAGATCCAGGTGCGGAGCAACGGCCGCCATTTTGTCCTGGATTTCCGGGCCAACCCACAGGGTGCTGTTCATCGCGCCAGTCTGACCTGGCTGAACCAGTACCGGCTGAGACTTATAGCCGATAGCGGCAATGCCGTTACCCAGATTAGCGGTATAGAAGTTGTTGGTGCCGTCGTTATGCGGGATCCATGCAGTTGCGAAATACTGTTGCAGCATCGCAACCCAACCACCTTTCGAAGAGATGTTCAGGTTTTCGTTGTCAGCAATAGTATCGAACTTGTATTTCTCGTACTTCTCGTCAGGCGTGGAGTACGCCGCGCCACGGAAGGTATGCAGCGCAAAGTTGCTGCTTCCGGTATCGAGATGCGGTGGCAGAGTGATGGATTGCTTCAACTGACCAAAAGTGGAGATCTCCAGCGGTTTTTCGCCAGCGTTCTGCACGTTGTAGTTGACGTTGACAGCGTAATCACCACGTTTCAGGACAAACGTTTTGGTAAACGTGTTGCCTGCCGCGTCGGTATACGTCATCGGCACCTGCAGTTCGTTTTGACCCTCCGCCAGCACATAAGCGTCTTTTTCGACGTTATACAGCGGACGCGGGCCATTAGCCGGGTTATCCGGGCCATCACGACCGGTCAGACCGCTCTGTGCCTGATAAATAAACTGCGGTGAGGTTTCCAGCAGCTGGAACGGCTGGGTAGAGTTCAGCTCTTTCGGGTAAGCCGGCAGCAGGGCCTGCTCAACATCACCACCACGGGTGTTGATGGTCAGATCAAGCACGTCGGTTTTAACCGAAATCAGTTTCCCCTGGCCACTGGCCGGTACGCCCTGGTCGGCGGCGCTACCCGCTGCGGTGGTCGTTGTCTGCGTGGTCTGTTGAGCCTGAGGTTGCGGGTTTTTATCCTGCTCCCAGGCTTGCCAGATCATGAAAGACACGAACAGCAAAGCGATGACTAAAAGATTGCGTTGCGAATCCATCGTTAGTGTTCTCTGGTATCAAATGGTCCGGGCGGGACGGGATCGTCACCACCAGGGTGTAAAGGGTGGCATTTTAATACGCGTTTCACCGTCAACCAACTGCCTTTTATCACTCCAAACCTGCGCAATGCCTCAATTCCGTAGCTTGAACAGGTTGGAGTGAAACGACAATGCGGCCCGAGTAGCGGACTAATCAGGCGTTGGTAGACCCGAATGAGGGCTATCAGGACCCGCGAGCCAGGCGACAGTGGCGGCGCCATAATTTTTCCAACGCTTCCGAGAGAGCACGGTTATCGAGGTCGGCAACCCCTTTTTTCGCCACCACCACGAAATCCATAGCCGGGAGTTCATGTTGGCGTAGACGGAAGCTTTCACGCGTCAGACGTTTAATCCGATTGCGTTCATGCGCTCGTCGAACGTTTTTCTTGGCGACTGTAAGACCGATACGGGGATGCCCCAGCGAATTCAGGCGGCCGAGGATGGTGATTTGCGGCGTGCCAGCCCGTTGTGGCTGCTGGAAGACGAATGTGAATTGACTGGGAGTTAACAAGCGTAACTCCCTGGGAAATGCGAGCTTAACCACTCAGGGGTTAGCTTTATTACTTAGAAACGGTCAGACGAGCACGGCCTTTAGCACGACGACGTGCCAGTACCTGACGACCATTTTTAGTAGCCATACGAGCACGGAAGCCGTGAGAACGGTTGCGCTTCAGTACAGACGGTTGAAAAGTGCGTTTCATGGCGATTTCTACCTAAACTTGAATAAATTCAATGGCTTTATTGGATATCCGTCCGAAAATCGAACGATGGACACCGAAGCCATGGGTGATTAAAGAGGCCGGATTGTAATAATTGTACACTCCGGAGTCAATTCTCTTTCCTTATTTACCGCGCTTTTCCGCACCTTTTCACAGGGAAAAAGTGCAACTGTATACCGGTGAAAACCAGCATTGCGCGCCGGGTGGAGGATTATACGGGCTACCAGGTAAAGCGCAAGGATCGCTCAGGATCTTTATTAGATCGATTAAGACTAATTTTGTTTATGGTCATTAAATTTTCCAATATGCGGCCTAAATCGTGCCCGCCTTGTGCCTGGATCGTTTACACTTAACGGGTTCTGGAAAGCCCTGTGGATAAATCGGGAAAATCTGTGAGAAACAGAAGATCTCTTGCGCAGTTTAGGCTATGATCCTCGGTCCCGATCGTTTTGCAGGATCTTGATCGGGCATATAACCGCAGACAGCGGTTCGTGCGTCACCCTCATGCAGGGTCTTTTCGACGTGCGTCAACAATCATGAATGTTTCAGCCTTAGTCATAATCGACTTTTGTTCGAGTGGAGTCCGCCGTGTCACTTTCGCTTTGGCAGCAGTGTCTTGCCCGATTGCAGGATGAGTTACCAGCCACAGAATTTAGTATGTGGATACGCCCATTGCAGGCGGAACTGAGCGATAACACGCTGGCCTTGTACGCGCCAAACCGTTTTGTCCTCGACTGGGTACGGGACAAGTACCTCAATAATATCAATGGACTGCTAACCAGTTTCTGCGGAGCGGATGCCCCACAGCTGCGTTTTGAAGTGGGTACAAAGCCCGTGACACAAACGCTGAAAGTCCCTGCCAGTAACACCGTTGCACCCGCTCAGGCAGCTCAGGTGCAACCGCAACGTGCTGCACCTGCGACGCGCTCGGGTTGGGATAACGTTCCGGCTCCGGCAGAACCGACCTATCGTTCCAACGTTAACGTTAAACATACATTTGATAACTTCGTCGAAGGTAAATCTAACCAACTGGCGCGCGCGGCGGCTCGCCAGGTGGCAGACAACCCTGGCGGCGCCTATAACCCGTTGTTCCTTTATGGCGGCACGGGGCTGGGGAAAACTCACCTGCTCCATGCGGTGGGCAATGGCATTATGGCGCGCAAGCCCAATGCCAAAGTGGTTTATATGCACTCCGAACGTTTTGTGCAGGATATGGTAAAAGCCCTGCAAAACAACGCGATTGAAGAGTTTAAACGCTACTACCGTTCTGTTGATGCGCTGCTGATCGACGATATTCAGTTTTTTGCTAATAAAGAACGATCCCAGGAAGAGTTTTTCCACACCTTCAACGCCCTGCTTGAAGGTAATCAGCAGATCATTCTCACCTCGGATCGCTATCCGAAAGAGATCAACGGCGTTGAGGATCGTTTGAAATCCCGCTTTGGCTGGGGACTGACTGTGGCGATCGAACCGCCAGAGCTGGAAACTCGCGTGGCGATCCTGATGAAAAAGGCTGACGAAAACGACATTCGTTTGCCGGGCGAAGTGGCGTTCTTTATCGCCAAGCGTCTACGATCTAACGTACGTGAGCTGGAAGGGGCGCTGAACCGCGTCATTGCTAACGCCAACTTTACCGGACGGGCGATCACCATCGACTTCGTGCGTGAGGCGCTGCGCGACTTGCTGGCATTGCAGGAAAAACTGGTCACCATCGACAATATTCAGAAGACGGTGGCAGAGTACTACAAGATCAAAGTCGCGGATCTCCTTTCCAAGCGTCGATCTCGCTCGGTGGCGCGTCCGCGCCAGATGGCGATGGCGCTGGCGAAAGAGCTGACTAACCACAGTCTGCCAGAGATCGGCGATGCGTTTGGCGGTCGTGACCACACGACGGTGCTTCATGCCTGCCGTAAGATCGAGCAGTTGCGTGAAGAGAGCCATGATATCAAAGAAGATTTTTCAAATTTAATCAGAACATTGTCATCTTAATCCTATGAAATTTACCGTAGAACGTGAGCATTTATTAAAACCGCTACAACAGGTGAGCGGTCCGTTAGGTGGTCGTCCTACGCTACCGATTCTCGGTAATCTGCTGTTACAGGTTGCTGACGGTACGTTGTCGCTGACCGGTACTGATCTCGAGATGGAAATGGTGGCACGTGTTGCGCTGATTCAGCCGCACGAACCAGGGGCGACGACCGTTCCGGCGCGCAAATTCTTTGATATCTGCCGTGGTCTGCCTGAAGGCGCGGAAATTGCCGTGCAACTGGAAGGTGAGCGGATGCTGGTACGCTCCGGGCGTAGCCGTTTTTCGCTTTCTACCCTGCCTGCGGCAGATTTCCCGAACCTCGATGACTGGCAGAGTGAAGTTGAATTTACCCTGCCGCAGGCGACAATGAAGCGTCTGATTGAAGCGACCCAGTTTTCAATGGCGCATCAGGACGTTCGTTATTATTTAAACGGTATGCTGTTCGAAACCGAAGGTGAAGAGCTGCGCACCGTGGCGACCGACGGTCACCGTCTGGCGGTCTGCTCAATGCCGATTGGTCAGTCTTTGCCGAGCCATTCGGTGATTGTGCCGCGTAAAGGCGTGATTGAACTCATGCGTATGCTCGACGGCGGCGACAATCCGCTGCGCGTGCAAATTGGCAGCAACAACATTCGCGCCCACGTTGGCGACTTTATCTTCACCTCCAAACTGGTGGATGGTCGCTTCCCGGATTACCGTCGCGTTCTGCCGAAGAACCCGGACAAACATCTGGAAGCAGGCTGCGATCTCCTCAAGCAGGCTTTTGCTCGTGCGGCGATTCTCTCTAACGAGAAATTCCGTGGCGTGCGTCTGTATGTCAGTGAAAATCAGCTGAAAATCACCGCTAATAACCCAGAACAGGAAGAAGCGGAAGAGATCCTCGACGTCACCTACAGCGGCGCAGAGATGGAAATCGGCTTTAATGTCAGCTATGTGCTGGATGTTCTGAACGCGCTGAAATGCGAAAACGTGCGCATGATGCTGACTGATTCGGTTTCCAGTGTGCAGATTGAAGATGCCGCCAGCCAGAGCGCGGCTTATGTTGTCATGCCAATGAGACTGTAATGTCCCTCACCCGCTTGTTGATCCGCGATTTCCGCAATATCGAAAACGCGGATCTCGCTTTATCTCTTGGCTTTAACTTTCTGGTGGGTGCCAACGGCAGTGGCAAAACCAGCGTGCTGGAAGCCATCTATACGCTCGGTCACGGTCGGGCGTTTCGTAGTTTGCAGATTGGTCGCGTCATTCGCCATGAGCAGGAGGCGTTTATTCTCCACGGGCGATTACAGGGTGAAGAGCGCGAGACGGCAATTGGTTTAACCAAAGATAAACAGGGCGACAGCAAAGTCCGCATCGATGGTACTGACGGGCATAAAGTTGCGGAGCTGGCGCACCTGATGCCGATGCAACTGATAACGCCAGAAGGGTTTACTTTACTCAACGGCGGCCCCAAATACAGAAGAGCATTCCTCGACTGGGGATGCTTTCACAACGAACCCGGATTTTTCACCGCCTGGAGCAATCTCAAGCGTTTGCTCAAGCAGCGCAATGCGGCGCTGCGCCAGGTGACACGTTACGAACAGCTACGCCCGTGGGATAAAGAACTGATCCCGCTGGCGGAGCAAATCAGCACCTGGCGCGCGGAGTATAGCGCCGGTATCGCTGCCGATATGGCTGATACCTGTAAGCAATTTCTTCCTGAGTTTTCTCTGACTTTCTCTTTCCAGCGCGGCTGGGAGAAAGAGACAGAGTACGCTGAGGTGCTGGAACGTAATTTTGAACGCGATCGCCAGCTAACCTACACCGCGCACGGCCCGCACAAAGCGGACTTACGCATTCGCGCCGACGGTGCTCCGGTGGAAGATACCTTATCGCGTGGGCAGCTAAAGCTGCTGATGTGCGCCTTACGTCTGGCGCAAGGAGAGTTCCTCACCCGTGAAAGCGGGCGGCGGTGTCTCTACCTGATAGATGATTTTGCCTCTGAGCTTGATGATGAGCGTCGCGGACTGCTTGCCAGCCGCTTAAAAGCGACGCAATCACAGGTCTTTGTCAGTGCGATCAGTGCTGAACACGTTATAGACATGTCGGACGAAAATTCGAAGATGTTTACCGTGGAAAAGGGTAAAATAACGGATTAACCCAAGTATAAATGAGCGAGAAACGTTGATGTCGAATTCTTATGACTCCTCCAGTATCAAAGTCCTGAAAGGGCTGGATGCGGTGCGTAAGCGCCCTGGTATGTATATCGGCGACACGGATGACGGCACCGGTCTGCACCACATGGTATTCGAGGTGGTAGATAACGCTATCGACGAAGCGCTCGCGGGTCACTGTAAAGAAATTATCGTCACCATTCACGCCGATAACTCTGTCTCCGTACAGGATGACGGGCGCGGTATTCCGACCGGTATTCACCCGGAAGAGGGCGTATCGGCGGCGGAAGTGATCATGACTGTCCTGCACGCAGGCGGTAAATTTGACGATAACTCCTATAAAGTGTCCGGCGGTCTGCACGGCGTTGGTGTTTCGGTAGTAAACGCCCTGTCGCAAAAACTGGAGCTGGTTATCCAGCGTGAAGGTAAAATTCACCGTCAGATCTACGAGCACGGTGTACCGCAGGCACCGCTGGCGGTTACCGGCGATACCGATAAAACCGGCACTATGGTACGTTTCTGGCCAAGCCTCGAAACGTTCACCAATGTGACCGAGTTCGAATATGAAATCCTGGCGAAACGTCTGCGTGAGTTGTCGTTCCTCAACTCTGGCGTTTCCATTCGCCTGAAAGACAAGCGTGATGGTAAAGAAGACCACTTCCACTATGAAGGTGGTATCAAGGCGTTTGTCGAGTATCTGAACAAGAATAAAACGCCAATCCACCCGAATATCTTCTACTTCTCCACCGAAAAAGACGGTATCGGCGTCGAAGTGGCATTGCAGTGGAACGATGGCTTCCAGGAAAACATCTACTGCTTTACTAACAACATTCCGCAGCGTGACGGCGGTACTCACCTGGCAGGTTTCCGTGCGGCGATGACCCGTACACTGAACGCCTACATGGACAAAGAAGGCTACAGCAAAAAAGCCAAAGTCAGCGCCACCGGCGACGATGCGCGTGAAGGGTTGATTGCGGTTGTGTCTGTGAAAGTACCAGACCCGAAATTCTCCTCCCAGACCAAAGACAAACTGGTTTCTTCTGAGGTGAAATCGGCGGTAGAACAGCAGATGAACGAACTGCTGGCAGAATACCTGCTGGAAAACCCAACTGACGCGAAAATCGTGGTCGGCAAAATCATTGATGCTGCCCGTGCGCGTGAAGCTGCACGTCGCGCCCGTGAAATGACGCGTCGTAAAGGCGCGCTGGACTTAGCTGGCCTGCCGGGCAAACTGGCGGACTGTCAGGAACGCGACCCGGCGCTTTCCGAACTGTACCTTGTGGAAGGGGACTCTGCGGGCGGCTCTGCAAAACAGGGGCGTAACCGCAAGAACCAGGCGATTCTGCCGCTGAAGGGTAAAATCCTCAACGTTGAGAAAGCCCGTTTCGATAAGATGCTTGCTTCCCAGGAAGTGGCGACGCTTATCACCGCGCTTGGTTGTGGTATCGGTCGTGACGAATACAATCCGGACAAACTGCGTTATCACAGCATCATCATCATGACCGATGCGGACGTCGACGGCTCGCACATTCGTACATTGCTGTTGACCTTCTTCTATCGTCAGATGCCGGAAATCATCGAACGCGGTCATGTCTACATTGCTCAACCGCCGCTGTACAAAGTGAAGAAAGGCAAGCAAGAGCAGTACATTAAAGACGATGAAGCGATGGATCAGTACCAAATTTCTATCGCTCTGGATGGTGCATCTTTGCATACCAACGCCAGTGCACCAGCTTTAGCTGGCGAAGCGTTAGAAAAACTGGTGTCGGAGTACAATGCGGCGCAGAAAATGATCGTTCGCATGGAACGTCGCTATCCGAAAGCAATGCTGAAAGAGCTTATCTATCAGCCGACGCTGACGGAAGCGGATCTCTCTGACGAGCAGATTGTGACCCGCTGGGTGAACGCGCTGGTCAGCGAACTGAACGACAAAGAACAGCACGGCAGCCAGTGGAAGTTTGATGTCCACACCAATGCCGAGAAAAACCTGTTCGAGCCGATTGTTCGCGTGCGTACCCACGGCGTGGATACTGACTATCCGCTGGATCACGAGTTTATCACCGGCGGCGAATATCGTCGTATCTGCACGCTGGGCGAGAAACTGCGTGGCTTGCTGGAAGAAGATGCGTTTATTGAACGTGGTGAACGTCGTCAGCCGGTAGCCAGCTTCGAGCAGGCGCTGGACTGGCTGGTGAAAGAGTCCCGTCGCGGCCTCTCCATCCAGCGTTATAAAGGTCTGGGCGAGATGAACCCGGAACAGCTGTGGGAAACCACTATGGACCCGGAAAGCCGTCGTATGCTGCGCGTTACCGTTAAGGATGCGATTGCCGCCGACCAGCTGTTCACCACGCTGATGGGCGACGCCGTAGAACCGCGTCGTGCGTTTATCGAAGAGAACGCCCTGAAAGCGGCGAATATCGATATTTAATGGCGTTAACCATGCGAGCGTGCCTGATGCGCTACGCTTATCAGTCCTACGAGACTCCTGCAATGTATTGAATTTGCATGATTTTGTAGGCCGGATAAGGCGTTAACGCCGCATCCGGCAAGAAGCTATAAAAAAAGGGCGGAGATCATCTCCGCCCTTTTTATTTCTGCAATCCGCAATTATCATCCCGCAGAACTATACTTTTTGGGTCAACACGTAACGCTTTACAGGTGATTATCATGGGGCTTTTTGATGAAGTTGTCGGTGCCTTTCTGAAAGGCGATGCGGGAAAATATCAGGCGATTTTAAGTTGGGTTGAGGAGCAGGGAGGCATCCAGGTGCTGCTGGAAAAACTGCAAAGTGGCGGTTTAGGTGCCATTCTCTCAACCTGGTTGAGTAATCAACAGGGCAATCAGCCGGTGAGTGGCGAGCAACTGGAGTCGGCGCTCGGCACAAACGCGGTGTCCGATCTCGGGCAAAAACTCGGCGTAGATACCAGTGTTGCTTCCAACATGCTGGCGGAACAATTGCCGAAGATTATTGATGCCCTCTCGCCGCAGGGTGAAGTGTCACCACAAGCCAATAACGATCTGCTTTCCGCTGGTATGGAGTTACTGAAAGGGAAACTCTTCCGCTAAGCAAAAGGGGAGCACGCAACGCGCGTTGCATCCCCCTTTTCCCTCGGGTGTTGTACTGATTTTTGAGCGGAATCGCGTTAGCATGGGTCAGGAACCAATCTACCTGGGGAACTCATGGCTATCAAACTCATTGCTATCGATATGGATGGCACCCTTCTGCTGCCCGATCACACCATTTCTCCCGCTGTTAAAAACGCGATTGCCGCCGCTCGCGCCCGTGGCGTGAATGTTGTGCTGACAACAGGGCGTCCTTATGCAGGTGTTCACAACTACCTGAAAGAACTGCATATGGAACAGCCGGGCGACTACTGCATTACTTACAATGGCGCGCTGGTGCAGAAGGCCGCTGATGGTAGCACCGTAGCGCAAACCGCTCTCAGCTATGACGACTACCGTTTCCTGGAAAAACTCTCTCGTGAAGTCGGTTCTCACTTCCACGCGCTGGATCGCACCACGCTGTACACCGCCAACCGCGATATCAGTTACTACACGGTGCATGAGTCGTTTGTGGCCACCATTCCGCTGGTATTCTGCGAAGCGGAGAAAATGAACCCTGACACCCAGTTCCTGAAAGTGATGATGATTGATGAACCCGCCATCCTCGACCAGGCCATCGCGCGCATTCCGCAGGAAGTAAAAGAGAAATACACCGTGCTGAAAAGTGCACCGTACTTCCTCGAAATCCTCGATAAACGCGTCAATAAAGGCACCGGCGTGAAATCGCTGGCGGAAGTGTTGGGCATTAAGCCGGAAGAAATTATGGCGATTGGCGATCAGGAAAACGACATCGCAATGATTGAATATGCAGGCGTTGGTGTGGCGATGGATAACGCCATCCCGTCAGTGAAAGAAGTGGCAAACTTTGTCACCAAATCCAACCTTGAAGATGGCGTGGCGTTTGCAATCGAAAAGTATGTGCTGAATTAATCAATGGGCGGGCAAACAGCATAAATGTGTTTGCCCGCAGCGATTAACAATTTCTGGTCGTGCATAAAATCAGGAACTGGAGTGGTGAAGTCACAATATCCAGCGTAATGGTGACTGGCAGCAGCGCATTAGCGAGTCCGCGCGGGACGCCATTTGTTGTTTTGTACTCATAAAATCCCACCGTAAAGGGCTGATGGAAAACCATCACATTTGAGTAATCCGCTTTTTTATTTTTCTGGTGGATAGAGCCTTTCAGGCCGTCCAGCATCCATGTACAACGCTGAGAATCACACACAAAACCATATTGTGTCGCCAGTGCTTTATCTTCCTCGTTATCCCAGTCGTAATAGAGCGTTATTGCACCAGAAAAATTCGTATCACTGCTGCTTAAAATAAATTTCGCATTATCGGAAACGGTGATTCTTTCGCCATGAATAGCCGGATCGTTCAGCATTTTAACCACCTCACCGCCGCCGGTGGTCAACAGGTAGTCCAGCGATTCGCCAACAAAAACATAGCCTTTCGTTCCGTTACTGTCTTCAGCCAGCGATAACCCCTTAATCGTGTCTGACCGCCATTGCTGGGCATGTGGACGGCTTGCGGTATTGGAAACCAACCCCCAGGTGATACATCCGGTCAACGCAAATGCCAAAAAACACAAACCGGCAGCCTTAAAAAATCCCTTAAAATTCAAACTCATGATTAATCCTTTAAACAACAATGAAACAGCTGAAAGCATACCTTTCTTTTCACTTATTTAGGATAAAGCATCCTGCTTTCAGAATAGTGCCCGGCGCAATTCATCTGCGGAATATGCGCCACACCACTGCGCATAATCCACTTTCTTAAGGCAGGTGCAGTCAGGCATCGGCTTTTTAATATCTTGCCGTAGAGTTTTAAACGCAATTTGCGGGTGGCGCGCCAGTAGGCGGTATTGATCTTCTCTGGCTGCTTCAGTAATACCGAACGAAGAATGTCTGCGCTATCGAGCGCATAGCTAATCCCCTCCAGTGAGCTGGCGCTGATGAATCCCGCCGCTTCACCAATAAGAAAGGCGTTGTCCTTACCGCAGACAAAATCCTGCCAGCGTGAGGGAAATAACACCGTGCATTTTTCGCTTTTCACCGCTTTGCCAAACTGGAACTGAAAGGCGTTCATTTTTTCTTTCAGCGCCGCGAAACGCGCCTGACCGTCTTTCATCGGATAGGCTCCGCCAAAGATAAAATAACCGTCTTTGCTAATACTCCATGAATAACAGTCCGTTATCGCATTATCAAAGATACAGGAGTAGAACGGCACCGGATGTTTCTCTGCGAACCACTGCTGGATAGCGACATATTTACGAATCTGATGATCCGGGTAGAGATGTCGCCGCACCATCGAGTTGGCACCATCGGCACCGATCAGATAGCGGGCGGTAATATGCTGCTCCCAGCCGTCTGCGCGAAAAATGACATGCCATTTATCATCCTCACGCCAGATTTTTCGACACAGGCTGTCGTGGTAAACCTCAACGCTGGCGGGGATCAGTGACTTCATCCACAAGTCGAAAGCATGGCGATTAATATTGATATAGCTCCGTTGGTAGTTACGCGTGAGCGATGCGGCGACGTCGACGGTTTTGACGCTGAAAATCTGCGGATTGGCGATCACATCGACAGGAAGCGTCAGTCCATCGCGAATAAAAGAACGCTGTGCGTCCGGTGCCAACAGACCGCCACAAGGCTTGCTGAAACCTTCAGTACCGCACTGGTGCTTTTTATCCAGCGCGATCACCTGCATTTTGCCTGCTAACTGCCGCGCCAGCGCCGAACCTGCCGGGCCGAGGCCAATAATCGCCACGTCGAAATGTTCCATCTTTTTACTCACATTCATCACGATGGCAAAAGACTATTGTCTGAAAGTGAAGTCCTTGTGAAGTATGATGGCGGGAACCGTTTTGTATCAGGATCACGCCATGAAACAACTCACCAACGCTTCACGAAATCACTTGCTCACCAATACCAATACCTGGACACCCGACAGCCAGTGGCTGGTGTTTGATGTGCGCCCTTCTGGCGCGTCGTTTACCGGCGAGACCATTGAGCGCGTGAATATCCATACCGGCGAGGTCGAGGTTATCTACCGGGCGTCACAGGGCGCACACGTCGGCGTGGTGACCGTTCATCCGAAGTCAGAGAAATATGTCTTCATCCACGGTCCTGAAAATCCTGATGAAACATGGCATTACGATTTCCATCACCGTCGGGGTGTGATTGCTGAAGGCGGCAAAGTGAGTAATCTCGATGCAATGGATATTACCGTTCCGTACACTCCAGGGGCGCTACGCGGCGGCAGCCATGTGCATGTTTTTAGCCCGAACGGTGAAATGGTGAGTTTTACTTATAACGACCATGTAATGCATGAACTTGATTCGGCGCTGGATTTGCGAAACGTCGGGGTGGCGTCACCGTTTGGCCCGGTCAACGTACAAAAGCAGCATCCGCGTGAATACAGCGGTAGCCACTGGTGCGTGCTGGTGAGTAAAACTACGCCCACGCCGCAGCCTGGCAGTGATGAAATCAATCGCGCTTATGAAGAAGGATGGGTAGGAAACCACGCACTGGCGTTTATTGGCGACACGCTTTCGCAAAAGGGCGAGAAAGTGCCGGAGCTGTTTATTGTTGAGCTGCCGCAAGATGAAACAGGCTGGAAAGCAACAAGTGATGCGCCGTTAAGCGGAACGGAAACAACCCTGCCCGCGCCACCGCGCGGCGTCGTGCAGCGACGTTTAACCTTTACACACCATCGGACTTATCCGGGGTTAGTCAACGTCCCGCGCCACTGGGTACGCTGTAACCCGCAGGGAACGCAAATCGCGTTTTTAATGCGCGATGATTACGGCATTGTGCAACTGTGGCTTATCTCGCCAAAGGGCGGTGAGCCGCGCCAGTTAACTCATAACAAAACGGATATTCAGTCTGCATTTAACTGGCATCCGTCAGGAGAATGGTTGGGCTTTGTGCTGGATAATCGGATTGCTTGTGCCCATGCGCAAAGCGGTGAGGTTGAGTATTTAACTGATAATCACGCCAACCCACCTTCGGCAGACGCCGTGGTCTTCTCGCCGGACGGTAAATGGCTGGCGTGGATGGAAGCAGGTCAGCTGTGGATCACCGAAACGGGTCGCTAGTCAGTTCGCTGGCATTCTGGCTGGTGGAATGACGGCATTGATGGCTTGCGCGTCGGCTTCGCTTTTTTCCACGCGCGAGCGCACCGAACTGTCTTTGCGGAACGCATCCCACGGCAGCAAAAGTGTGTCCATGACTGCGGTAAATGGCATATCGAGAATCGCCAGCGATTTGGTTCCCCAGTTTGTCGTGTCATCGCCAATCATGGTGACACTAGCGCGGGTGCCGGGATACGTTCCCTCCTTACCTCCGGTATGGGACATTACGCTGGAGCATCCTCCGAGTAATGTCATTCCGCTGCATATCATGGACGCTAACAACACATTTCTTATCATAATAAATTCATCTGTTAATCGTGGGTGTTGGCATGATGTGTTATAGCGATCCCTTGCCGAAAATAACATCATCATCATGTCGCACTGTGGCGGCTATCGCACTTTAACGTTTCGTGCTGTCCTCCAGTCTATGCAATAGACCACAAACTGCAAAAAAAAGTCCGTTGGAAAGGCTTGAAAAGTGCATATCCAGACCCATTTTTATACCGTAGCTGATGAGAACGCGCCTGATGGGTGTTCTGGCTACCCGACCTGTCCATTGTGGAAGGTCTTATATTCTCGCTGATTTCAGGAGCTATTGATTATGCGTAACTTTGATTTATCCCCGCTTTACCGTTCTGCTATTGGATTTGACCGTTTGTTTAACCACTTAGAAAACAACCAGAGCCAGAGTAATGGTGGCTACCCTCCGTATAACGTTGAACTGGTAGACGAAAACCATTACCGCATTGCTATCGCAGTCGCGGGTTTTGCTGAGAGTGAACTGGAAATTACCGCCCAGGACAATCTGCTGGTGGTGAAAGGTGCTCATGCTGACGAACAAAAAGAGCGCACCTATCTGTACCAGGGCATCGCTGAACGCAACTTTGAACGCAAATTCCAGTTAGCCGAGAACATTCATGTTCGTGGTGCTAACCTGGTAAATGGTCTGCTGTATATCGATCTCGAACGTGTGATCCCGGAAGCGAAAAAACCGCGCCGTATCGAAATCAACTAATTCCCTAAGGCCGCCAGGCGCGGCCTGACATTTCCATGCTCGCCGTCAGGGAGCATATGCGAATCTTCGGATTTGCAGGTACTTACTCGCTTCTTAGAAGGAGAAATGACTATGCGTAACTTCGATTTATCCCCACTGATGCGTCAATGGATCGGTTTTGACAAACTGGCCAACGCATTGCAAAACGCCGGTGAAAGCCAGAGCTTCCCGCCGTACAACATTGAGAAAAGCGACGATAACCACTACCGCATTACTCTGGCGTTGGCTGGTTTCCGTCAGGAAGATTTAGAGATTCAACTGGAAGGTACGCGCCTGAGCGTAAAAGGCACGCCTGAGCAGCCAAAAGAAGAGAAGAAATGGCTGCATCAAGGGCTTATGAATCAGCCGTTTAGCCTGAGCTTTACGCTGGCTGAAAATATGGAGGTCTCTGGCGCAACCTTCGTTAATGGTTTACTGCATATTGATCTAATTCGTAATGAGCCTGAACCCATCGCAGCGCAGCGTATCGCTATCAGCGAACGTCCCGCGTTAAATAGCTAATTAGCTATTCTCTTTGCCCCGCCAGTTTGGTGGGGCTTTTTTTTGCCTGCAATCTTCAACAATGTTTTAATTTTCGCCAGGTTAAGATGTTCCGGCACTTTCTTTACCGTGATAATGTGCGCCATAAGGCAAATCTGCTTCACCGATTCAGCCATAATCCGTAGCAATTAAAATGTTATTTCAAGAGAAATGGACGATGAGTGATATAGCATTAACGGTCAGTATTCTGGCTTTGGTGGCGGTCGTCGGTTTGTTTATCGGCAACGTCAAGTTTCGCGGCATAGGATTAGGTATTGGCGGCGTGCTGTTTGGTGGGATCATCGTCGGCCATTTCGTTTCTCAGGCTGGGATGACATTAAGTAGCGATATGCTGCATGTTATCCAGGAATTTGGCCTGATCTTGTTTGTTTATACCATCGGGATTCAGGTGGGGCCGGGCTTCTTTGCCTCATTGCGCGTCTCCGGGTTACGCCTCAACTTGTTTGCTGTTCTGATAGTCATTATCGGCGGTCTGGTTACCGCTATCCTGCATAAACTTTTCGATATTCCACTGCCTGTGGTGCTGGGGATTTTCTCTGGCGCGGTCACCAATACGCCAGCATTGGGGGCAGGTCAGCAAATCTTACGCGATCTCGGCACACCGATGGAGATGGTCGATCAGATGGGGATGAGTTACGCGATGGCGTATCCATTCGGCATTTGTGGGATTTTGTTCACCATGTGGATGCTGCGGGTTATTTTCCGCGTCAATGTTGAGACTGAGGCCCAGCAGCACGAGTCCACGCGAACCAACGGCGGTGCGCTAATCAGGACGATTAACATCCGTGTTGAGAACCCTAATTTGCATAATTTAGCCATTAAAGATGTGCCGATTCTTAATGGCGATAAAGTTATCTGCTCACGATTGAAACGAGAAGAAACCCTAAAAGTGCCTTCGCCAGAGACCGTTATTCAACTTGGCGATTTGCTGCATCTGGTGGGACAGCCTGCGGATTTGCATAATGCACAACTGGTGATTGGTCAGGAGGTGGATACTTCGCTATCAACGAAAGGCACCGATTTGCGCGTCGAACGCGTGGTGGTCACCAATGAAAATGTGCTCGGTAAACGTATTCGCGACCTGCACTTTAAAGAACGCTATGACGTTGTTATCTCGCGCCTGAACCGTGCCGGGGTTGAACTGGTCGCCAGTGGCGATATTAGCCTGCAATTTGGCGATATCCTCAACCTGGTGGGGCGGCCTTCTGCTATTGATGCCGTTGCCAATGTATTAGGTAATGCGCAGCAAAAACTGCAACAGGTTCAGATGTTACCGGTGTTTATTGGTATCGGTCTTGGCGTGTTGTTAGGCTCCATTCCCGTGTTTGTGCCTGGATTCCCGGCGGCATTGAAGCTGGGGCTGGCGGGGGGGCCGCTGATTATGGCGCTGATCCTTGGGCGTATCGGCAGTATCGGCAAGCTTTACTGGTTTATGCCACCAAGCGCCAACCTGGCGCTGCGGGAGCTGGGGATCGTACTGTTCCTCTCGGTAGTGGGTCTGAAATCCGGCGGCGATTTTGTCGATACCCTGGTCAATGGTGAAGGGCTAAGCTGGATTGGTTATGGTGCCCTGATCACTGCAATTCCGCTGATTACAGTCGGCATTCTGGCGCGGATGTTAGCCAAAATGAATTACCTGACCATGTGCGGGATGTTGGCTGGCTCCATGACCGATCCTCCGGCGCTGGCGTTTGCCAATAATCTTCATCCTACCAGCGGTGCGGCGGCACTCTCTTACGCCACGGTGTATCCGTTAGTCATGTTCCTGCGCATTATCACACCACAGTTACTTGCGGTGCTTTTCTGGAGTATCGGTTAATTCTTTTGCGGGTGGAGTTGCCGTAAACGGCACACCACCCGGCATTTCAGAACACCACCGAGCCGCTTAAACCAGTGAACCGCCGGTCAGGAAGGAAAAGATCAGGAATATCAGCAGAAGACCGCAGATGATGCCGATACCAAAAAGCAAGGTATGGAAAGCCAGCGTCCCGCCGCCAAAAACCAGAGCGCCGCGAATGCCCCAGCGATTTTCCTTACGCATACCGCCAACAAATGCGCAAAGTAGCGCGGCAATGGCCAGTGCGATGCCGCCTTGATCGAGGATTTTATCGATATCAGGCGTCTCTTTTTTCTCCACTGTCGTAATTTTTTCACCTTTTATTCCAGCGAGAAGACCTCTTTTAATTTCAGCCGTTTTGTCCGCCACGATGCTTTCAAGCGTTGGCGGCGGTGCGGAAAAAGGGCCGAAGGAAAAGTGGATAATGCCCATCATTAAAGCGATGGCACCGAACAGCATACCCAGTGAACTGATTTTATTTTGCGCTAAGATATCCATCTGACCTCCTTGTAGCGGATGGCAAAGCATATCAAGAAAACATCGACCGAAATTCCTAAAAATAGACGGATAAAACATCACTATTGTGAAATTGCAAAGGAGCCATAATGAAAATATCCCGCCTCGGTGAAGCACCCGATTACCGCTTCTCGTTGGCTAATGAGCGTACATTTTTGGCGTGGATCCGTACTGCATTAGGGTTTCTGGCAGCAGGTGTGGGGCTGGATCAGCTTGCGCCGGATTTCGCCACGCCAGTCATTCGCGAGCTGCTGGCGTTATTGCTATGCTTATTTTCTGGCGGACTGGCAATGTATGGTTACTTGCGCTGGTTACGCAATGAAAAAGCGATGCGTCTGAAAGAAGATTTACCCTACACCAACAGCTTATTAATCATCAGCTTAATATTGATGATCGTGGCGGTGATCGTTATGGGACTGGTATTGTATGTCGGATAGCCGCAAAGCCAGACGGATTGCCGACCCTGGCCTTCAGCCGGAACGCACATCGCTGGCATGGTTTCGCACCATGCTGGGCTATGGCGCGTTGATGGCGCTGGCCATCAAACACAACTGGCATCAGTCAGGCATATTGTTCTGGATTTCTATTGGCATCCTCGCCTTTGTGGCACTAATCCTCTGGCGCTATACACGAAATCGTAATTTAATGGATGTGGTTAATAGCGATTTTTCCCAAATTTGCGTAATCCGTGACAAATTTATGATCTCCCTCGCGGTGTTATCTCTCGCAATACTGTTTGCTGTTACGCATATACACCAACTTATCGTATTAATTGAGAGAATCACATGACAGGAAGTCAGGTTATAGATGCTAAAGAGGACAGGCATAAACTGGTTGTAGAGTATAAAGATGCATTACAACCAGATGATTTTTATCAGAATTTCAAACAGAGGGGCATCCGCGCCGTGCAACTCATTCCCCATATAGAATTTGATGACCGGGGCGAGCTGACGGCAGCGTCGGTGACAACCGAGTTATGGGGACAATTTTTAATCGCCCTGTTCGAGTGTTGGGTGCGGACAGATATCAGTCGTATATCAATCGAGCTTTTTGATGTCACGCTGCAAAAATGGTGCGGGAACGACAGCCAACAACCACGGCGGGGCTGTCAGGAGTGTGACTGGTATCTCCTGTGCCCTCATGCCAGGGATGGTCAGTCGGGCAAGGTACTTTGTGCTGGCTATCAGGCTTTTTATTCCCACTCCGCGCCGCACATGCGGGTAATGCGCGACTTGATAAAGCAGCATCGTTCTCCAGTGGAGTTGATGACGATGCTGTGGTGAGGTGAGTTAAACGGGCTGTCCCTGCTGCGACATCCGCGTCGCCAGCGGCAGCCAACACAGCACGATCAACAATCCCATTAAGGTCATCAATAACCCCAGGCTGCCCTGACCGGTTTGCGGCAACATCGCGGAGAGCGACGCCAGCACGCCGGAACCAATGTTTTGCAGACCACCGACCAGTGCGCCAGCCGTGCCCGCCAGGAAGGGGAAAGGCTCCATCGCGCCGCTGGTTGCCAGCGGAAATAGCATCCCGGCACCGAAAAAGAACAGTGCTGCGGGAACGAGCAGCGTCCAGACATTCATCACGCCAAACCAACTGGGGAGCCACATCATCAGTCCTGCCAGCAGGCAACAGATAACGGACTGCCACATCAACGAAGCGAACCGTTTATTCGGGCGTCCGGCAAACCATGCACCGAAAAATGCCGCCGGAATTGGCAGAATAAACAAAATACTGACCGTCATACTGCTCAGTCCTAATACTGCGCCCATCAGCACACCAGAACAGGCTTCGAAGGCGGCGATCCCTGCCAGACCGCCAATCAGCATCAGTAAATAGCAGTTAAAACCGCCATTTCCAAAGAGCGTTTTGTAGCTGGTGAGCAGACGCGTACGCGGCGCATCGACAGGGCGCGTTTCTGGCATCCAGCGCGCCATACTGAAGGTCACGCCAGCACAAAGCACCAGTAAAAACAGGTAGCAGGCCCGCCAGTTCCACATGGTATCCAGTAGGCCGCCAATTAATGGTGCGAGCAAAGGGCTGACCAGAATACCCATATTTAACATGCTATTAGCGTGGCGTAGCTGTGTCCGTTCATACAAATCACGCGGCAATGTACGTGCCATTACACCACCGACACCGGTTCCCATCCCCTGCATTGCGCTGGCAGTAATCAATACCGTCAGGCTGGAGGTGGTGACCGCAACCAGCGTCGCTAACATAAAAATGGACATTCCGACGAGGATCACCGGCCGACGACCAACCCTGTCGGAAATTGGGCCATAAAATAGTTGTGAGACACCGTAGGTCAGCAGATAAGCGCCCATTACGCTCTGCACCGCCCCTTCACGGACGTTGAGATCGCGCGCCATATCGGCAATAGCAGGAATATAAATAGTTTGCGCCATCTGACCGACGGCCACGAGTAATACCAACATCAATAATAAATTGACGTTTCTATGCCTTTTCATTATCACAGACGCTTATAAAAATATATTTAGAATAAGTTACTACGCATTCGAATAAATGCGGGAGAGAAATCTATCACATTGATAAATGTTAGCCAGATATATATGAGGAATAGTAATAAGAAAAACGGCAGAATATATAAACAAAAGCGGCAATAAATGTTGCCGGAATAGGGATAAAACCTTAACGCCACATCCGCCAGCATCGCATCCGCCACTCATTTGCAAGCAGAATATGAAAGGGGAGCGGTTTCCCGCTCCCCTTTAGTGCGGCTTGAATCTGAATTACTTAAGATATTTCAGAACAGCATCAAGCAGTTGCAGTGCTGCAACAATGAGTTTGAGGATAAGAATGGCGATATCCACCAGGCTCATACGCGTCTCCTGTGGTTCAGGAGCACTACCAGCCGACGTACCTTTCCGCTGCCTGTGGTCGGCTGTTGTGCACGCGGTATCTCAAGGAGAAACGTTGTGCTGTTGACATAACACAGTGTGCTCACGCGGGGTTAAGGCGCTGACGGCACCACCCGTTTCAGCCAGGACTTAGTGCGCCGGGTAACGATGCGGCCCCGCATAACACATTGCGTACAGTGATATTATAGAATTGCACTGTATAAATAAACAGTAATTTTTAGACAAAACGCAAACTGTGATCGATACTCAACTATGCGCTAAATAAGTCAAAATTCGTGCCGAAATTGCGTGTTCTACGTGGAACACGTATACTTTCAGTGTTGACATAATACAGTGTGCTTTGCGGTTACCAGCCGCGAGCGGCTGACGAAACCTCGCTCCGGCGGGGTTTTTTGTTACCCGCGATTTCAGTACAAAACGTGATCAATCCCTCAATTTTCCCTTGATGAAAAATTTTCCATTGTCTCCCCTGTAAACCTGTGCTTGTATAAATATTGTTAAACACAAAACCAACAAGGTCCCCAATGACTATTTCCATGCTCAACGCAAAACTACTACCAACTGCGCCATCCGCCGCAGTGGTCGTCGTGCGTGTGGTGGTGGTCGTCGGCAATGCGCCGTAGGGACTGGAACAACACACGATTCCAAAACCCCGCCGGCGCAAACCGGGCGGGGTTTTTCGTTTAAGCACCCCCGGAAAGTCGGCTCAAAAGAAAAGGACTGGAGCATGGCAAGTTCGGGCATAACATCGACACGCAAGCGTTTTACCGGCGCAGAATTTATCGTTCATTTTCTGGAACAGCAGGGCATTAAGATTGTGACGGGGATACCGGGCGGCTCGATTCTCCCTGTCTATGACGCCTTAAGCCAAAGCACGCAAATCCGCCATATTCTGGCTCGTCACGAACAGGGCGCGGGATTTATCGCCCAGGGGATGGCGCGTACCGACGGCAAACCAGCGGTTTGCATGGCCTGTAGTGGGCCGGGGGCGACTAACCTGGTGACCGCCATTGCCGATGCGCGGCTGGACTCCATCCCGCTGATTTGCATCACCGGTCAGGTTCCGGCCTCGATGATTGGCACCGACGCCTTTCAGGAAGTCGATACCTACGGCATCTCTATCCCCATCACCAAACATAACTATCTGGTCAGGCATATCGAAGAACTCCCGCAGGTCATGAGCGATGCCTTCCGCATTGCGCAATCAGGCCGTCCTGGCCCGGTGTGGATAGACATTCCTAAGGATGTGCAAACAGCGGTTTTTGAGATTGAAGAACAGCCGGCTATGGCAGAAAAAGCCGCCGCACCCGCCTTTAGCGAAGAGAGTATTTGTGATGCGGCAGCGATGATTAACGCTGCCAAACGTCCGATACTTTATCTGGGCGGCGGTGTGATCAACGCACCTGAGCGGGTGCGTGAACTGGCAGAGAAAGCGCAATTGCCCACCACTATGACCTTAATGGCGCTGGGCATGTTGCCAAAAGCGCATCCACTGTCGCTGGGTATGCTGGGGATGCACGGCGTGCGCAGCACCAACTATATCTTGCAGGAGGCGGATCTGCTGATTGTTCTCGGAGCACGTTTTGATGACCGGGCGATTGGCAAAACCGAGGAGTTCTGTCCGAACGCCAAAATCATCCATGTGGATATCGACCGCGCAGAGCTGGGTAAAGTGAAGCAACCGCATGTAGCGATTCAGGCGGATGTCGATGACGTGCTGGCGCAACTGATCCCGCAGGTGGAAGCCCAGCCGCGAGAAGAGTGGCATCAACTGGTGGCTGATTTACAGCGCGAATACCCGTGTCCAATTCCAAAAGCGTGCGATCCCTTAACACATTACGGCCTGATTAATGCCGTTGCCGCCTGCGTGGATGACAACGCGATTATTACCACCGATGTTGGTCAACATCAGATGTGGACGGCGCAGGCTTATCCGCTCAATCGTCCACGTCAGTGGCTGACCTCTGGCGGGCTGGGAACGATGGGCTTTGGTCTGCCTGCGGCGATTGGCGCGGCGCTGGCGAACCCTGATCGCAAAGTGTTGTGTTTTTCCGGTGACGGCAGTCTGATGATGAATATTCAGGAGATGGCCACCGCCAGCGAAAACCAGCTTGATGTCAAAATCATTCTGATGAACAACGAAGCTCTGGGGCTGGTGCATCAGCAACAAAGTCTGTTCTACAAGCAGGGTGTTTTTGCCGCTACCTATCCGGGCAAAATCAATTTTATGCAGATTGCCGCCGGATTCGGCCTCGAAACGTGTGATTTGAATAATGAAGCCGATCCGCAGGCCGCGTTGCAAGAAATTATTAATCGTCCTGGTCCGGCACTGATTCATGTACGGATTGATGCGGAAGAAAAAGTTTACCCGATGGTGCCGCCAGGTGCGGCGAATACTGAAATGGTGGGGGAATGAACCATGCAAAATACAACTCATGACAACGTGATTCTGGAACTCACCGTTCGCAACCATCCTGGTGTAATGACGCATGTTTGTGGGCTTTTTGCCCGCCGCGCCTTTAACGTTGAAGGCATTCTCTGTCTGCCTGTTCAGGACAGCGACAAAAGCCATATCTGGCTACTGGTGAATGATGATCAGCGGCTGGAGCAGATGATAAGCCAGATCGACAAACTGGAAGATGTGGTAAAAGTGCAGCGTAATCAGTCCGACCCGACCATGTTTAACAAGATTGCTGTGTTCTTTCAGTAACCGCTCAAGGCTTGAACAGCGGCGCGCTTATCGTTAAGGTAAGCGCGTTTTTTTTACCCGCCAGGACAAGACCATGATAACCGTTGCCCTTATAGACGATCACCTTATCGTCCGCTCCGGCTTTGCGCAGTTGCTGGGGCTGGAACCTGATTTGCAGGTAGTTGCCGAGTTTGGTTCGGGGCGCGAGGCGCTGACCGGGTTGCCAGGGCGCGGTGTGCAGGTGTGTATTTGCGACATTTCCATGCCGGATATTTCCGGACTGGAGTTATTAAGCCAGCTTCCAAAAGGTATGGCGACGATTATGCTCTCCGTTCATGACAGTCCGGCGCTGGTTGAACAGGCGCTCAATGCGGGCGCACGCGGCTTTCTCTCCAAACGCTGTAGCCCGGACGAACTGATCGCTGCGGTGCATACCGTTGCCACGGGCGGCTGTTATCTGACGCCAGATATCGCCATTAAACTGGCATCCGGTCGCCAGGATCCGCTGACCAAACGCGAACGTCAGGTGGCGGAAAAGCTGGCGCAAGGGATGGCGGTGAAAGAGATTGCCGCTGAACTGGGCTTGTCGCCGAAAACTGTGCACGTACATCGCGCTAATCTGATGGACAAACTGGGCGTCAGTAACGATGTTGAACTGGCTCGCCGCATGTTTGATGGCTGGTGATGAAGACATTTTTCTCCCGCTTAAATACTGTAATTTCCTGCTTTTTTATCTTCTCTGCTGCATGGTTTTGCCTGTGGAGTATTAGCCTGCATCTGGTTGAACGACCGGATCTGGCGGTATTGCTGTTTCCGTTTGGTCTGCGACTGGGGCTGATGTTGCAATGCCCGCGCGGATACTGGCCCGTGTTGCTGGGCGCGGAATGGCTGCTGATTTACTGGCTGACGCAGGCTGTCGGGTTAACGCATTTTCCGTTATTGATGATCGGTAGTTTATTGACGTTACTGCCCGTGGCGTTGATTTCCCGCTTTCGCCATCAGCGCGACTGGCGCACATTGTTGTTACAGGGGGCTGCGTTGACGGCGGCAGCGTTGTTACAGTCGCTGCCCTGGCTTTGGCACGGGTATGGTAACGAATCGTGGAACGCGCTGTTATTAACCTTAACTGGTGGTCTGACGCTGGCTCCTGTTTGCCTTGTGTTCTGGCACTACCTGGCGAATAACACCTGGCTGCCGCTGGGGCCGTCGCTGGTTTCTCAGCCGATAAACTGGCGCGGGCGGCATCTGATTTGGTACTTGCTGCTGTTTGTTATCAGCCTCTGGCTGCAACTGGGGTTGCCGAACGAACTGTCGCGTTTTACGCCATTCTGCCTGGCGCTGCCGATTATCGCTCTGGCCTGGCACTATGGTTGGCAAGGGGCGCTGATTGCGACGTTGATGAATGCCATTGCGCTGATTGCCAGCCAGACATGGCGCGATCATCCGGTAGATTTATTGCTCTCGCTTCTGGTGCAAAGTTTGACGGGGCTGTTACTTGGCGCAGGTATTCAGCGACTGCGTGAGCTTAACCAGTCGCTACAAAAGGAGCTGGCACGCAATCAGCATCTTGCCGAACGTTTGCTGGAAACCGAAGAGAGCGTGCGCCGCGATGTGGCGCGTGAACTGCACGACGATATCGGTCAGACCATCACTGCCATTCGTACTCAGGCGGGCATTGTTCAGCGGCTGGCGGCAGATAACGCCAGCGTGAAGCAGAGCGGGCAGTTAATCGAACAACTGTCGCTGGGAGTTTACGACGCGGTGCGCCGCTTGTTAGGGCGGTTACGTCCGCGCCAGTTGGATGATCTCACCCTGGAGCAGGCTATCCGTTCACTGATGCGAGAAATGGAGCTGGAAGGTCGCGGCATTGTCAGTCATCTCGAATGGCGGATAGATGAATCAGCATTAAGTGAAAACCAGCGTGTGACGCTGTTTCGAGTCTGCCAGGAAGGGCTGAACAACATTGTGAAACATGCCGATGCCAGTGCGGTCACGCTGCAAGGCTGGCAGCAGGATGAGCGATTGATGCTGGTGATTGACGACGATGGTAGCGGTTTGCCGCCAGATTCAGGTCAACACGGTTTTGGTCTCACCGGAATGCGCGAGCGCGTAACGGCGTTGGGCGGCACCTTGACCATATCCTGTCTGCACGGCACGCGCGTCAGTGTCTCTCTACCCCAACGTTATGTGTAAGGCTTGATGATGTTGCAGTTCCTGAAAGCGCCTGCCGACGCGCCGCTGATAAGCGATAAACGTGAAATTGATGCCCGCTATCGCTACTGGCGTCGGCATATTTTGCTGACAATCTGGTTGGGCTATGCGCTGTTTTATTTCACGCGTAAGAGTTTTAACGCCGCGATGCCGGAAATCCTCGCCACCGGCGTGCTAAGTCGTAGCGATATCGGCCTGTTAGCAACCCTGTTTTACATCACCTACGGTTTGTCGAAGTTTGTTTCCGGCATTGTCAGCGACCGCTCAAATGCGCGTTATTTTATGGGGATGGGGCTTATTGCGACTGGCATCATCAACATTCTGTTTGGATTTTCCACTTCGCTATGGGCGTTTGCCGTGCTCTGGGTGTTGAACGCTTTTTTCCAGGGCTGGGGTTCGCCGGTTTGTGCGCGGCTGTTAACCGCCTGGTATTCACGTACCGAGCGCGGCGGTTGGTGGGCGTTATGGAACACGGCGCATAACGTTGGCGGCGCGTTGATCCCCATTGTGATGGCAGCAGTCGCGCTGCATTATAGCTGGCGTATCGGGATGATGGTTGCCGGCTGTATGGCGATAGTTGTGGGGATTTTTCTCTGCTGGCGACTGCGCGATCGCCCGCAGGCATTAGGTTTACCGGCGGTCGGCGAATGGCGGCACGACGCGCTGGAGGTTGCCCAGCAGCAGGAAGGAGCAGGGCTGACGCGTAAAGAGATCCTCACCAAATATGTGTTGCTGAATCCGTATATCTGGTTGCTTTCGTTCTGCTACGTGCTGGTCTACGTGGTTCGCGCAGCGATCAACGACTGGGGCAACTTGTACATGTCCGAGACGCTTGGCGTCGATCTGGTCACGGCGAATACAGCAGTGACGATGTTTGAACTGGGCGGATTTATCGGTGCGCTGGTTGCCGGTTGGGGTTCGGACAAACTATTTAATGGTAATCGTGGGCCGATGAATTTGATTTTCGCCGCCGGGATTTTGCTTTCAGTCGGCTCGCTGTGGCTGATGCCTTTTGCCAGCTACGTGATGCAGGCGACTTGCTTCTTCATCATTGGTTTTTTTGTTTTTGGCCCACAGATGTTAATCGGTATGGCGGCGGCAGAGTGTTCCCACAAAGAAGCGGCAGGGGCGGCGACGGGGTTTGTCGGCTTGTTTGCTTACCTGGGAGCGTCGCTTGCTGGTTGGCCACTGGCGAAAGTGCTCGATACCTGGCACTGGAGCGGTTTTTTTGTGGTTATCTCTATTGCCGCCGGGATTTCGGCCTTGTTATTACTGCCCTTTTTGAATGCTCAGGCACCGCGCGAAGCGTGATACATCTCACCTTTTTACCTCATATCCGGCAAAACTAAGAAATTTTCCAGGTTTTGCCTGGACACTATCTCAGGCCTGATTGGCCGCTGATTTTTACAATGCCATCATTCATTAATTCTTTCCCCAATTAATTCAAGTCGCAGGAATACATGCAGCTAAAGCACCTGCGGCTTGAAGAATGATGGGAAATCAGGAGTAACCCATGCTGGCTTTCCTCAACCAGGTTCGCAAGCCGACTCTGGATCTTCCGCTCGAAGTGCGGCGCAAAATGTGGTTCAAACCGTTCATGCAATCCTACCTGGTGGTCTTTATTGGCTACCTGACGATGTATCTGATTCGCAAGAACTTTAACATTGCGCAGAACGACATGATCTCCACTTACGGGTTGAGCATGACGCAGCTGGGGATGATTGGCCTGGGCTTCTCCATCACTTACGGCGTGGGTAAAACGCTGGTTTCCTACTATGCCGACGGCAAAAACACTAAACAGTTCCTGCCGTTCATGCTGATTCTCTCCGCCATTTGTATGCTGGGCTTCAGCGCCAGCATGGGCAGCGGCTCGGTTAGCCTGTTCCTGATGATTGCCTTCTACGCCTTAAGCGGCTTTTTCCAGAGTACCGGCGGCTCATGCAGTTACTCCACCATCACCAAATGGACGCCACGTCGTAAGCGCGGGACGTTCCTCGGTTTCTGGAACATTTCCCACAACCTCGGTGGCGCGGGCGCGGCGGGTGTGGCGCTGTTCGGTGCAAATTACCTGTTCGACGGTCATGTGATCGGCATGTTTATCTTCCCGTCGATTATCGCGCTGATTGTCGGTTTTATCGGCCTGCGTTACGGCAGTGACTCCCCTGAAGCTTATGGCCTCGGTAAAGCCGAAGAACTGTTTGGTGAAGAGATCAGCGAAGAGGACAAAGAGACTGAGTCCACGGATATGACCAAGTGGCAGATCTTTGTTGAGTATGTGCTGAAAAACAAAGTGATCTGGCTGCTGTGCTTCGCCAACATCTTCCTGTACGTGGTACGTATTGGTATCGACCAGTGGTCAACCGTGTACGCGTTCCAGGAACTGAAACTCTCTAAAGCGGTGGCGATTCAGGGCTTTACGCTGTTTGAAGCAGGCGCACTGGTCGGTACGCTGCTGTGGGGCTGGCTCTCTGACCTGGCGAACGGCCGCCGTGGCCTGGTCGCCTGCATCGCGCTGGCGCTGATTATCGCGACACTCGGTGTGTATCAGCACGCCAGCAATCAATATATCTACCTGGCTTCTCTCTTTGCATTAGGTTTCCTGGTATTTGGTCCGCAACTGTTGATTGGCGTGGCGGCTGTTGGCTTTGTACCGAAAAAAGCGATCGGCGCAGCCGACGGGATTAAAGGCACCTTCGCCTACCTGATTGGTGACAGCTTTGCCAAGCTAGGTCTGGGGATGATTGCCGATGGTACTCCGGTATTCGGCCTCACCGGCTGGGCTGGAACCTTCGCCGCGCTGGATATCGCCGCAATTGGCTGTATCTGCCTGATGGCGATAGTCGCGGTAATGGAAGAACGCAAAATCCGCCGCGAGAAAAAAATTCAGCAGTTGACAGTGGCATAAACGTAACTGGTGACTTTTGCCCGGCATGACGCCGGGCATTTTTTTATTCTGCAATTTCCAGCGTAGTGAAGGCAAACTTCTCGCCATCAAACAACCCCTGGCTGGTCAGTTTCAACGCGGGGATCACTGGCAGGGAAAGAAACGCCATCTGAATAAACGGTTCATCCGGTAACGGACCACATTCGCGGGCGGCGACTTTCAGGGCGTCAATTTGTTCCGCCAGCGACTGCGCCGTGTCGGTGCTCATCAGCCCGGCAATGGGCAACGGTAGATGGCTCTGCACCTGACCGTCACGTACAACACACAGCCCGCCGCCATCCTGAATCACCTGATTTACCGCCAGCGCCATCTCTTCCGCACTGCGACCGATCACCACAATGTTATGGCTGTCATGGCTAACCGTCGCAGCCAGTGCACCTTCATTCAGGCCAAAGCCGCCAAGCAAACCACAAGCCGGAGCCAGTCGTTGCCCGTAACGCTCAAGCACGGCAATAAAGCACACATCATTGCGATCAAAACCATTTTCGCTGTAGACGCTGGAGCGGGAGTGCGTAATCAGCTCATTATGGATAACGTCAATGACCCGATAGCGTTTTCCGGGCGTAAATTGCAGGGCAAAGTCGCTGGCGGAAACCGGCTGGCGAGCAATAGTATTGCCATACGGTGGGGCGGATTGCGCCAGTCTCGCCGACTCTTGTGCTTGCAAGGTTTGCGCGTCAATCGGTTCGCCTTTCACCAGTACCTGCTGCACCGTGACCTTCCGCGCATCACTTAACAGGACGATATCGGCCTGCTTGCCGGGCGCCAGTAAACCGAGATGATTAAGACCAAAATGGCGTGCTGTTGACCAACTGGCTACGCGATATGCCACATGCAGCGGCACATTGTGCTGTTCGATCAGGCGGCGAATTAAGGCATCGATATGCCCTTCATGGGCGATTTCCCACGGGTTACGGTCATCGGTACAGAGCATACATTGCGGGCTGTTAAATTCGTTGATTAACGGTGCCAGCGCGTTAAGGTTACGGGCAGCGGACCCTTCGCGGATCATCAACGACATGCCGAGTTGTAATTTCCGACGGCCTTCTTCCAGCAAATAGCTCTCATGGCAGTTTTCAATACCGGCGGCAATATAGGCGTTAAGTTCTTTACCGCCTAAACCGGGGCAGTGACCGTCCAGCGTCAGATGACGAAACGCGTCCAGTTTATCGAGCAGCGCATCCTGCCCGCTAATTACGCCAGGGTAGTCCATCATCTCCGCGAGGCCAGTAACCTGCGGGTGATCTCGCCAGGCGAGCATCTGTTCGAGAGTAAAACTGGCGCCGTTTACATCGCAGCCTTCCAGTGCGGGTACGCAAGAGCTGACTTGCAAATACTGATTCTGCTTTGCCTGTTCGGCGCAGCGGGCAAACCAGGCGAATCCGGCTTCGCCCATGACATTGACGATTTCATGGGGATCGCAAATAACAGTTGTCAGGCCGCGTGGCAGGGTGGCTGTTTCAAAGGTGACCGGCGTCATCATGCTGGATTCAATATGCAGGTGAGCATCAATAAATCCTGGTACTGCCGTTGCGCCGTTAGCATCAATTCGGTGTAAAGCCGGAGCGTTGACGTATTCTGCGCCAACACCAGCAATGTAACGTCCTTTAATCACAATCGGGCCGGAAATTTCTCCGCCATTGATCAGATCCAGAATAGAGACATTATCAATAATATAATCGGCAACGGCTTCGCCACGGGAAACGGCTAACAATTCCTGGTATTCGCTCCGACTAATGTAATGAAATTTATGGCTAATAGAATTATTCATGTTTTTCTCATTTTGATTTTATCAAATTGATTATTATTTATCATAAAGAAACGTCGCGAGATTATTAAAGAATATCCATTAATGTGCAATTGAAATGTGATAATTATCACTGAACCAGTGTTGTCATTTGTTTTACAAAAGCAAGGATTTAAAATTCCTTCAATGGACAAAAAAATGAATAATGACAATACCGATTACGTGAGTAATGAATCAGGGACGCTTTCGCGATTATTTAAACTTCCTCAACATGGAACCACCGTCCGCACAGAATTGATTGCGGGGATGACCACTTTTTTAACCATGGTGTACATCGTTTTTGTTAACCCGCAAATCCTTGGTGCGGCACAAATGGATCCGAAAGTGGTATTTGTCACCACTTGTTTAATTGCCGGTATTGGCAGCATTGCGATGGGGATATTTGCTAACTTGCCCGTGGCGCTGGCACCGGCGATGGGGCTGAACGCCTTCTTCGCGTTCGTGGTCGTGGGGGCGATGGGGATCTCCTGGCAGACCGGGATGGGAGCCATATTTTGGGGCGCAATCGGACTGTTTTTGCTCACGCTTTTTCGTATCCGTTACTGGATGATTTCCAACATTCCGTTAAGTTTACGTATTGGTATCACCAGTGGTATCGGGTTATTTATTGCCTTGATGGGATTAAAAAATACCGGTGTTATTGTCGCCAATAAAGATACGCTGGTTATGATTGGCGATTTAAGTTCTCACGGCGTGTTGTTAGGTATTTTAGGTTTTTTTATTATAACTGTGTTGTCATCACGTAATTTTCATGCGGCGGTGTTGGTTTCTATTGTTGTTACTTCCTGCTGTGGATTATTTTTCGGTGATGTTCATTTTAGCGGCATCTATTCCATTCCACCCGATATTAGCGGTGTCATTGGTGAAGTCGATTTGAGCGGTGCGTTGTCGCTTGAACTTGCCGGTATCATTTTCTCCTTTATGCTGATCAACCTATTTGATTCATCAGGAACATTAATTGGTGTAACTGATAAAGCTGGCTTAATAGATAGTAACGGTAAATTCCCCAATATGAATAAGGCGCTGTATGTCGATAGCGTCAGTTCGGTGGCGGGTGCGTTTATCGGCACCTCGTCTGTTACCGCCTATATTGAAAGTACTTCAGGTGTGGCGGTCGGTGGCCGCACGGGGCTGACTGCGGTTGTGGTCGGCGTTATGTTCCTGTTGGTTATGTTCTTCTCACCGCTGGTGGCAATGGTTCCCCCCTATGCGACTGCCGGGGCGCTCATCTTCGTGGGCGTGTTAATGACCTCAAGTCTGGCGCGCGTTAACTGGGATGATTTTACCGAATCGGTGCCCGCATTTATTACTACGGTGATGATGCCCTTTACTTTCTCGATCACCGAAGGTATCGCGCTGGGCTTTATGTCGTACTGCATTATGAAAGTCTGTACCGGGCGCTGGCGTGATCTGAACCTGTGTGTGGTGGTTGTAGCGGCGCTGTTTGCGCTGAAAATCATCCTGGTGGATTAGTATCTGATAAGTGTTTCCAGATATCATGAGTGTCAGTTACGCAGGAGAACTCATGATCTGGATAATGCTCGCTACGCTGGCGGTGGTGTTTGTGGTTGGTTTTCGGGTGCTGACATCCGGAGCCAGAAAGGCGATTCGCCGCCTGAGCGATCGGCTGAATATTGATGTCGTACCCATCGAATCGATGGTCGATCAGATGGGAAAGTCAGCGGGTGACGAATTTTTACGTTATCTGCATCGCCCGGATGAGTCGCACCTGCAAAATGCTGCGCAGGTGTTGCTCATCTGGCAAATTGTCATTGTCGATGGCAGCGAACAGAATCTGTTGCAATGGCATCGGATTTTACAAAAAGCCCGCCTCGCAGCTCCCATTACCGACGCTCAGGTCAGGCTGGCGCTGGGTTTTCTGCGCGAAACAGAACCTGAAATGCAGGAGATTAACGCTTTCCAGATGCGCTATAACGCGTTCTTTCAGCCTGCCGAGGGCGTTCATTGGCTGCATTAAAACCGCTTCGTCTTATCAGCCTACAGACCGCGCCTGACCTGTAGGGGGGATAAGGCGTTCATGCTGCATTCGGTAATCTTTGCCCTGTTCCGTTTCGATCTTAACTCCAGCTCAAGCAACACCGTAAAAGTTGCAAAAACGTTAAATGCGTCACACATTTCAATGCTAGACTGACCGGCTTTTCCCCTGAAACATGCCACGGGTAACACCATGAGTGAACATATCGAAGAAAACTGTGGCGCGGATGCCATCACCCGACCGAACTGGTCAGCCGTTTTCTCGGTGGCGTTTTGCGTCGCCTGCCTGATTATCGTTGAGTTTTTGCCTGTTAGTTTGCTGACGCCGATGGCGCAGGATTTAGGGATTTCGGAAGGGCTTGCCGGGCAATCGGTGACTGTGACCGCCTTTGTGGCGATGTTTTCCAGTTTGTTTATTACCCAGACAATTCAGGCCACCGACCGCCGCTACGTTGTCATTCTGTTCGCCGTCTTGCTGACGCTCTCTTGCTTGCTGGTTTCCTTTGCCAGCTCGTTCAGAATGTTATTAATCGGTCGAGCCTGTCTCGGGCTGGCGCTGGGCGGATTCTGGGCGATGTCAGCGTCGCTGACCATGCGTCTGGTGCCGCCTCGTACGGTGCCGAAGGCGCTGTCGGTGATCTTCGGCGCGGTTTCTATTGCGCTGGTGATTGCCGCGCCGTTAGGCAGCTTTTTAGGCGAGCTTATCGGCTGGCGCAATGTCTTTAATGCGGCAGCGGTGATGGGCGTGCTGTGTATTATCTGGATTATCAAATCATTGCCTTCGCTGCCTGGCGAACCCTCGCATCAGAAACAAAATACCTTCCGCCTGTTGCAGCGTCCGGGGGTGATGGCCGGGATGATTGCTATCTTTATGTCCTTTGCGGGGCAGTTCGCTTTCTTCACGTATATTCGGCCTGTGTATATGAATCTGGCGGGATTCGGCGTGGATGGCTTAACACTGGTACTGCTGAGTTTTGGTATCGCCAGTTTTGTCGGTACGTCGCTTTCGTCGATCATTCTTAAACGTTCAGTAAAACTGGCCTTAGCGGGAGCACCGTTAGTGCTTGCTCTTAGTGCGCTGGTACTGACGTTGTGGGGAAGCGATAAAATTGTTGCTACCGGCGTGGCGATTATCTGGGGGCTGACCTTTGCTTTAATTCCCGTGGGCTGGTCAACGTGGATCACCCGCTCATTAGCCGACCAGGCAGAAAAGGCGGGATCTATTCAGGTGGCTGTTATTCAGCTTGCCAATACCTGCGGCGCGGCAATTGGCGGTTATGCACTGGATAACATTGGCCTGACTTCGCCGTTAATATTGTCCGGCACGTTGATGTTGCTTACCGCGCTGTTGGTTACTGCAAAAGTGAAAATGAAGAAATCCTGATATCAGGCTAAAGAAGTGTTGGTCAGCGGCTGTTGCCGCTCTTACATATCCGGGCATTCTACCCTGCCCAACGCTTCCCAGTAGTTACTCTGATTATTACGCTCCATCGCCACGATGGCTTCGCGTATGTGTTGTTTGTTGCTTTCATCAGACAACATTAACTTTTCCCACGCTTCATCTGATAACGATGCCTGAGGGGTACAAATTTTTCGCAAATCCTGTAATACCGTATTTTTCTCTTTCGCCGATTGTAACGAGCTAAAAGGCGACTCGGCATATACGATACCCGGCATCGCGAAAACAGCGAAAATAAGAAGCAGCGTCGTTGGTTTCATGAGTTCTACCTTTTTACAAATGGCATCGAATGAAGCATAAGTGTAGTTTGTTTTCATCGCTCTAATCATGCTGTACGAAACGCGTTTTAGTATTCAGTAAGAAGTGCCAGACCTTATATTCCTCTTTTATTCCTTTTTCTTCTTATCGATAGCATTTCGTTTTTTAACCGCAGCGACCTTACCGCTATAGTCAGGTAATCATTAATAAAAGGATAAAAAATGAAACTGACAACACATCATCTACGAACAGGAGTAGCGTTATTACTGGCAGGAATACTACTGGCAGGCTGCGACCAGCAAAGTAGCGATACAAAACACATTAAAGTTGGGGTCATAAACGGTGCCGAACAGGATGTGGCGGAAGTCGCTAAAAAAGTGGCTAAAGAGAAGTATGGCCTTGAGGTTGAACTGATTGGATTTAGTGGTTCATTGCTGCCGAACGATGCAACAAATCATGGTGAACTGGATGCCAATGTATTCCAGCATCGCCCTTTCCTTGAACAGGATAATCAGGCGCACGGTTATAAACTGGTGGCGGTGGGGAATACCTTTGTCTTCCCCATGGCGGGCTATTCGAAAAAAATCAAAACGGTCGATCAGCTAGAAGATGGGGCGACAGTGGCGATTCCGAATGATCCGACCAACCTTGGGCGGGCGCTGTTACTTTTGCAAAAAGAGAAACTGATTACGTTGAAAGAAGGGAAAGGTTTACTGCCAACGGCATTGGATATTACCGATAACCCGCGTCATTTGCAGATAATGGAACTGGAGGGGGCACAGTTGCCGCGTGTACTGGACGACCCGAAAGTGGATGTGGCGATTATCAGCACGACTTATATTCAGCAAACCGGGCTTTCCCCGGTGCATGACAGCGTATTTATTGAAGATAAAAATTCGCCGTATGTGAACATTCTGGTGGCGCGGGAAGATAACAAGGATGCAGAAAACGTGAAGGAATTTTTGCAATCTTATCAATCACCGGAAGTTGCTAAAGCGGCAGAAACTATCTTTAACGGTGGCGCGGTGCCGGGCTGGTAATTATCAACCGCGCCGCGCCGGACGATTACATTTTTCTGGCGCGGCGGCGGGAATCCATTGAAATCAAAATCACCGATGACAGAATCAGCAGCGTTCCCAGCCAGTCAGGTAATGTGAAAGTGATCCCCAGCAGCAGTAAAGAGAGCAGCGCGCTACTTAATGGTTCTGCACAGCTCAAAATGCTGGCTTTTGGCCCGCCAATTAACTGTGCGCCTTTCAGATACAGACTAAAAGTCAGCGAAGTTCCAATTACCACCAGATAGAAAAACGCCAGAATCAGACTGCCATTAACCACAAAATTTGTTCCTTGTCCGGCATAAAAGGGCAGCAGGATCAGACCACCAATGAGCATACTCCAGCCAACCATTGGCAGCGTGCCGTAACGGGCAATGAGCGTTGAGGGGTATGTCGTATAGAATGCGGCAGCAAATGCCGAGGCGATACCCCAGAATAACGCAGCAGGAGAGATCGATAATGACGTCGGATTACCGTGTGTCACCAATAAAAACGTACCAATCAGCGATGTCAGAATGGCGCAAAAAACCAGGATGCCGGGGCGTGATTTACGTACCAGTGAGAACCATGCCACGATAATCGTTGGTGATAAAAATTGCAGCACCGTTGCTGTAGCGGCATTGGATTTTTCAATTGTCAGTAAGAAAGTCAGCTGGACGGTCAGTGCGCCAACAACGGAAAAAATCAGCAGGCTGATGGCATCTTTATGATTTTTAATGATTGAGAAGACTTTATCGCCGTGGACAAAGGAGAGCGTTAGCAGAATAAAACCGGCAAATATCAGTCGCGTCATGGTAAGAAACTGCGATGACATCTGGCTTTGCTCCATGATGTATTGTGCGCAGACACCTGAACTTCCCCACAATACGGCGGCAATTAGAACGTTCAGCATCCCCTTTCTGGTGGAACCCATTTTTCCCCTCTGCATACGGTTTTGTCGTTTATGTATGCAGGCATGATAGCAAAAATGGCAAGGATGGCTCTGTTCATATAAAGCATATTTATGTTGCCTTTCAGCAATAGTTACGCATCTTTATCAATAACAGGCAGGCCGTTGATACGTCTGACATTATTATCGCCAGCCAGAAGCAATCTAAAAATAAAATCGACCGTGAGGCTTTTATATTATTCTCGTCGGAACCATGAATATTCTTCTCATAAGTATCCTTCATGGTTTGCGTAGGTCGTTATTCAAAAGCATCGAAATTTCTTATCACGTCGCAATGAAATATTTTGCATTAGCGTCGCTGACAAATAGCGTGGGTAATTTGATGAGGTCGAGCATTATTCTTTATCTTTATGAAACGCGTGAAATGCTTATTAAACCGTCATGTTATGGCGTTATCATTTTTTTCTGACAACATGCTACTGTTCGCTTTTTAAACGCGAAGAATGCTATGCAAATCCATAAAGTGATCAAACCCGAGTTTGTGAAGAAGTTTTCCTGTGTCGGTCCTGACTGCCTGATTTCCTGTTGTCAGGGATGGCAAATAGATATCGACAAGAAAACTCATCATGATTACCTCAACGCACACCATCCGGAAATCTCCAACCTGGCGAAAGAGAATTTGATGCTGGTGCGAAAAGGTAAACAAAGATATTCGAGAATTAAGCTGGACGCGCAGGGACAGTGTCCGTTTCTCGACGAAAATAAACTCTGCCTGGTTCATCGCGAGCTGGGAGGCAACGCGCTTTCAGTTACCTGTTCTACTTATCCACGTTGTAAAAAGCACTACGCGGATACAACTCGTTATTCGATGACGCTTTCATGTCCAGAAGTAGCCCGGCTGGTATTGTTCGATGCCGACAGCATGTTAGTGCATGAACAAGATGAGCTGCTGGCGAAGGCGAAAAACAATATCATCGCCCGGCAGCAGCCGGTTAATCAGATCCAACAGATTGTGCATCTCTTTGCCTGGCACCTTCTACAGGCACCATCGTTGAACGTTGAAGAGAACCTGATGGCGCTGGCACAGTTTATGGTTTACTTGCAACGCATTGAGTTCGATCTGCATCGCCATTTTGCGCAGGCCGAACAGTATCATCAGGAACTATTAAGCGAGCTGGCGGCAGGTATAAGTTTGATTCATCGCTCAACGTCAACGGAGTCGGTTGGATTGAAGGTGCGCGCGCTGTCGGCATTGGGTTCACTTATCGCGAATGAAGGCGCCAGGGATAACATTATCGCTGGGGTGCATCGGAAGATGGCGGCGTATTTAAACATTACAGCCAGTACGGATAAGCAGGATCTGGTCGACAAGTTTGCAGTTCTGGATAAGCAATGGCAGCAACTTTGCCAGGATTCTATCCTTAGCGCCCCGCATGTATTGCGCAATTTACTGACCTACAAAATTTACCACTGTCATTTTCCGGATGCTGATTTCTCAACGATCATGCGCCAGGTTTACCGTTTAATCCTCGATTATTTCTATATTAAGCATTTGTTGAGTGTGACATCGCTGGAAGTAACTCCTGATGAGGCAACGGTGTTAAAGATTGTGGCGAGCCTTGCCGAGAAAACCTTGCATTCGCCAATTATCAATCAGCGGATGGATAAAGCGATTGACATGATCAATGCCGGGGACGATCTCTCCTGCCTGCTGTTGATTTGTTAAATTCGCCTGCCGGAGACTGGGTTAAGTCTTTGTCTGACATGTCGCCGCCATTGCAATAAATGTTAAGAAAGAACTCGGTTAAGCCGATTGAATCATGAACAGAAGAAAATGTCTGGTTTTAATCGTATTACAAGGGATTGGTGAACGTCAGAAGAGGCATTTTGGCGGAAGATCACAGGAGTCGAACCTGCCCGGGACCGCTGGCGGCCCCAACTGGATTTGAAGTCCAGCCGCCTCACCGGAGACGACGATCTTCCGCGCCTCGATTGCTACATGGAGGCGGGGCGCATTATAGCTACTTCCTCGCCTTATCACATCCCCCATCACACTTTTTTCCGTATCGTTTCGTCTTGCCATGATCCCTTTCACAGAAACCTTCAGCAAATCCATAAGTTACATTTTGGCGCTACCGCGATCACAGAAAACAAGAAACGTAAGTTGATAACAAAAAATAGCAATATCCGCACTCTTAAGGATGGTTTACTTTCGGGCTGTCTGACTGGCGCCTTCTTCACTTGTCATGCTTGCGGTAACAAAAATTTCAGAACGAAAGGAACGGATTATGAAAATCAGCGATGGAAACTGGCTTATTCAACCTGGTCTTAATTTGATTCACCCCATCCAGGTTTTTGATGTTGAGCTGCGGGGAAAGGAGATGGTGGTTTACGCCGCGCCGCGTGATGTGCGGGAGCGTACCTGGCAGTTGGATACGCCACTGTTTACGCTGCGCTTTTTTTCACCTCAGGAAGGTGTGGTTGGCGTGCGGATTGAGCATTTTCAAGGGGCGCTGGATAACGGTCCGCACTACCCGCTTAATGTGTTGCATGACGTTCCGGTGGAGATGCAAAACACAATTGAATATGCCGAGCTGAAGAGCGGTAATTTGAGTGTTCGTGTTACCAAAGGTGAATTCTGGTCGCTCGATTTTCTGCGCAATGGTGTGCGTATTACCGGTAGCCAGTTGAAAAATAACGGCTATATACAGGACACCAACACCAACCGTAGCTACATGTTTGAGCGCCTGGATCTCGGTGTCGGTGAAACAGTATACGGTCTGGGGGAACGCTTCACCGCGCTGGTGCGTAACGGTCAGACGGTGGAAACCTGGAACCGTGACGGCGGAACCAGCACCGAACAGGCGTACAAAAACATCCCGTTCTATATCACCAACCGTGGCTACGGCGTGCTGGTTAATCATCCGCAGTGCGTCTCGTTTGAAGTGGGATCGGAGAAAGTCTCCAAAGTGCAGTTCAGCGTCGAGGGTGAATATCTCGAATACTTTGTTATAGATGGCCCGACGCCGAAAGCGGTGCTCGATCGTTATACCCGTTTTACCGGGCGTCCGGCACTGCCGCCAGCATGGTCCTTTGGTTTGTGGTTAACGACTTCATTTACCACTAATTATGACGAAGCTACGGTAAACAGCTTTATCGACGGCATGGCGGAACGTAATCTGCCGCTACATGTTTTCCACTTCGACTGTTTCTGGATGAAAGCCTTCCAGTGGTGCGATTTTGAGTGGGATCCGGTCACTTTCCCTGACCCGGAAGGGATGATTCGCCGCCTGAAAGCGAAAGGGCTGAAAATCTGCGTCTGGATTAACCCCTATATAGGGCAAAAATCGCCGGTATTTAAAGCGTTGCAAGAGAAAGGATATTTACTCAAACGCCCGGACGGCTCGTTATGGCAATGGGATAAATGGCAGCCAGGCCTGGCGATTTATGATTTTACCAACCCAGATGCCTGCAAATGGTACGCCGATAAACTGAAAGGCCTGGTAGCGATGGGCGTCGATTGCTTTAAGACCGACTTTGGCGAACGTATTCCAACAGACGTTCAGTGGTTTGACGGTTCCGATCCGCAGAAAATGCATAATCATTATGCGTACATCTACAACGAACTGGTATGGAACGTCCTGAAAGACACTGTCGGTGAGGAAGAGGCCGTCCTGTTTGCCCGTTCCGCTTCTGTGGGCGCACAGCAATTTCCCGTGCACTGGGGCGGAGACTGCTACGCCAATTACGAATCGATGGCGGAAAGCCTGCGCGGCGGGTTATCTATTGGCCTTTCCGGTTTTGGTTTCTGGAGCCACGATATCGGTGGCTTTGAGAATACCGCTCCGGCACACGTTTACAAACGCTGGTGCGCATTTGGTTTGCTCTCCAGCCATAGCCGTTTGCATGGCAGCAAATCTTATCGTGTGCCGTGGGCCTATGATGATGAATCCTGCGATGTCGTGCGCCATTTCACACAGCTTAAATGCCGCATGATGCCGTATCTGTACCGCGAAGCCGCTCGTGCTAACGCGCTGGGTACGCCGATGATGCGCGCAATGGTGATGGAGTTCCCGGACGATCCAGCCTGTGATTATCTTGACCGTCAATACATGTTGGGCGACAGCGTGATGGTTGCGCCAGTGTTCTCTGAAGCGGGCGATGTACAGTTTTATCTGCCAGAAGGTCGCTGGACGCATCTGTGGCATAACGATGAAACAGAAGGCAGCCGTTGGCATAAACAGCAGCATAATTTTCTTAGTTTGCCGGTTTACGTGCGTGACAACACCTTACTGGCGCTGGGGAACAATGATCAACGCCCCGACTACGCGTGGCATGAAGGCACGGCTTTCCAGCTTTTTAATCTGCAAGACGGGCGTGAAGCTGTCTGTGAAGTGCCCGCCGCCGATGGTTCGGTGATCTTCACCCTGAAAGCGGCGCGTACTGGCAATACGATTACCGTGACAGGCGCGGGCGAGGCGAAGAACTGGACACTGTGCTTGCGTAATATTGCGAAAGTAAATGGTTTGCAAGGCGGTTCGCAGACCGAAACTGAGTTGGGTGTGGTGGTGTCGCCAGTGGGTAACTCACTGACAATTATGCTGTAATTTGTTGAAAAAATGCCGGGTACGGCTATGTCGTGCCCGGCGAGATTGATTTTTACTGCACTGGCTCCGTTGACGTGACTTCGCCACTGGAAACGACGCCAGCATTCATGGTTTGTGTTACCTGCTGCTTTTCTGCGTTCACAGCATGGAGTTGTCCGTTAACCGTAGGTTTTAGCGGTACATCGGTCTGAATATCGCCGCTGGCGGTGAGCTGAATATTGCCATCGCCCGTAATCGGTAACTCTGGCCATCCCCACTGTTGCAAAATGTTCATCGGCACACCGCGTCCGTTCAGGCTGATATGGGTCTGGCGCTGCGGCGTTTGTGAGACGCTGGCAGTAGCTTCAAGAATGCCTTTCTCGGTAAACGCGCTAAGTTCGCTGATATTCACCGTGCTGCTATTGGCGGTTAGCGCCAGCGACGGGCGACGAACGTCGACACGATTGAACGTTGCGGCGGCGGCATTCAGGTTCGCCGTGCCACTCCAGACGCCCCACTTATGATCGGCAACCAGCGTCAGATTCGCGCCATAACCATCCAGCGCAGTGAGCTGCCACGGGAAGTTCGGATCGATATCAATGATCAGGTTGCGGCTGGCGCTGAATCTCTTCAGTAGCAGGCGGTTTAACCAGCCTGGGGTCGTTTCCATCCACAACTGTTGCCAGTTTTTCGGCAAGGTATATTCCAGCCCGACAATCGCTGCATCGTCGAGGATCAGCGTTTTCCCGTCGCGTTGCCAGTTCCCTGACGTTCGGACCATTCCGCCTTCCCAGCGGCTGGTGAACTGGCGAAGCGCCACGCCCTGTGGGGAAAACTCCGCGTTCATAATCGGGTCAAATAAATGCAGCGAACCATAAATAAACTCGCTGGCGTTCATTGACAGCTTGCCTTCCTGCGTCTGCCAGTCATCTTTAATGAAGGTCATGTTGCGCAAGCTGAGATCGAGGTCGGTCACCGCCCAGTCCGGGCCTTGCAGGCGAGCGTCGATCACTTCAAGGCGGCCAATCTGCAACGACGGGACAGAGCGCAAAGGTGCAAAGAAATCGGTCAGAGATTTTTCGCTTTGCAGACGGATATCAGCCAGGCGCAGATTTTCCACCTGCCAGCTACCATCGGCATTACGCTGCGCATTACCGGTTAATGAACCACGGGCGATATCGGCGCCCAGATTCGTAAGCGTGACGCGATCGTTATCAATAGTGCCTTCAATCAGTACATTGGTAGCAGCAACATCGTTGAGCGACAGAGAGCCGGCACTGAACTGAATTTGAGCCTTCGTGCCCAGGACTTTACCGGCTTCCGGCGACCACGGAACGACGCCGCCATTTACTCGCTGTGCGCTGAGATTCCACTCGCTATTGGGGCTGTTAAACGCCATATCACGCAGTTGCAGACGATCCGCTTTGAACGGTAGTGGCGCGGTCTGGCCGGTGAGATTTAGCGTCCCGTTTTCCAGCAGGATAGTATCAACATGGCGTGGCTCGCTCAGTTGCCGACTACTTAGCGCAATATCGACACTTTTCGCCACCAAAGTGGCAGGTTGACCATCGCGACCGAATGTGACGTTCTCCAGCACGATATGAGATGGCGCGGAAAAGCGGTGATCCATCGCCCCGAAGGTCAAATGATAGTCGCTATTTCTGGAGATCCATGCGCTGATATGCTCTGCTCCCCAGCGGGTTTGCAGCAGGAAATAGAGGCCAGCGATCGCCACGAATAGCGCGATGAAAATGTAGAGAAGCAGCTTCCCAATAAATTTCATGGTCTTCCATCCCGTGAAATGCACATAAGGGAGTTATGCACGATTTACGCGCATTCCTCAAGGCGGGAATGGAGAAAGCGAGTGGCTACGGCGGTAAAGAATTTTACCGCCGCGAGTAGATTACTGTTTTTCTGGCGGGAAAATCAGATTCAGCACAATGGCAGTGATACCGCCAGCGGCGATCCCGGAGGAGAGCAGGTTTTTCAGCCAGTCAGGGGCAAACTGTAAAATCAGCGGCTGCTGAGAAACGCCCAGACCGACCGCCAGCGACAGCGCGATAATCAGAATGGCCCGACGGTTCAGCGGCTCACGAGAAACGATACGCACACCGGATGCGGCGATAGTACCAAACATCACCAGCGTAGCGCCGCCAAGTACCGGCTCAGGAATATGCTGCACAAAACCGCTCACAGCCGGGAACAGGCCGAGCACAATCAGCATCAGCGCAACGACAAAACCGACATAACGGCTGGCAACACCGGTCAACTGGATCACACCGTTGTTCTGCCCGAAGCAGGAGTTCGGGAAGGTGTTAAATACCGCCGACACAAACGAGTTCAGGCCATTCGCCAGCACGCCGCCTTTCAGACGTTTCATGTACAGCGGACCAGAAACCGGTTGTTCGGAAACGTCGGAGGTGGCGGTGATATCGCCAATAGTTTCCAGCGAGGTGATCATAAAGACCAGCATCAGCGGCAACAGCAGACTCCATTCAATACCAAGCCCGTAATAGAGCGGTGTTGGCACCATAATCAGTTCTTGCGTCATCGGCTCGTTGCTTTCTGGCAACATGCCCATAAACCACGCCAGCGCATATCCGGCTGCCATCGCAATCACCAGCGAGGCCACGCGTAAGTAAGGGTTACGTTGACGGTTAAGCAGAATGATTAAAGCTAAGACCACACCCGCCAGCAGCAGATTTTTCGGTGCGCCAAAGGTGTTATCGTTCATGGCCGCATAACCGCCGCCAATGGACGTTAACCCAACCTGTATTAGCGACAGGCCGATAATCATCACCACTACGCCAGAAACCAGCGGCGTAATAATGCGGCGCGCCAGGTGCAAAACGCGGGAGATTACCATTTCGGTGCAGCTTGCCAGCATCAGTGTGCCGAAGAGCGCCGCCATCATGGTTGGAACATCGGCGCCACCGGTCTTCAGTGCCGTTCCACCCATAATCAGCGGGGCAACGAAGTTAAAGCTGGTGCCCTGAATAGACAACAACCCGGAACCAACCGGCCCCCAGGCTTTAATCTGAATAATCGACGCTACACCGGAGGCAAACAGCGACATACTAATAATGTGTTGCGTGTCCTGTGCTGGTAAACCCAGCGCCTGGCAGATTAACAATGCTGGCGTGATTACCGCGACAAACATCGCCAGCAGATGCTGACAGGCGGCAAACAGAGTTTGAGCAAGCGGCGGACGATCTTCAAGACGATAAATCAGTTCGCTGTTTTGAGTCTGCGCAACCGGTTGCGCATTTTCTGACTCTAGGGTGGAAACAGACATCGAAAACAATCCCGTGGTGGCAAAGCGGGCATTTTAGCTGACCGAAAGGTAAAAGCAAACGTTTGCCATGCATTCTTCTAAATATTTAAATGCGATAAATGCACTTTTTTATATAACTTTTGGTTGTTTTCTGCTTAAAATCCATGCCATTTTTTTATTTTCAGCTGAGAATTCGAACCGGGATAGCATGACTCGATACTCGTCATATTTCGCCCTAATGCACATGCGCGATGAAGTATGACGAGTGTGAAAGAGTGGTGCGGACACAAAGGAGTAACTATGTTTCATCTCGATACTTTAGCAACGCTTGTTGCTGCAACGCTGACGTTGCTGCTCGGGCGCAAGTTGGTCCATTCCGTCTCCTTTCTGAAGAAATACACCATACCTGAACCAGTTGCCGGAGGGTTGCTGGTGGCACTGGCGCTGCTGGTGCTGAAAAAAAGTATGGGCTGGGAAGTCAATTTTGATATGTCCCTGCGCGATCCGTTGATGCTGGCATTCTTCGCAACCATTGGTCTGAATGCCAATATTGCCAGCCTGCGTGCCGGTGGGCGTGTGGTGGGGATTTTCCTCATCGTGGTTGTTGGCCTGTTGGTGATGCAAAATGCTATCGGCATTGGGATGGCAAGCCTGTTAGGGCTTGATCCGCTGATGGGGCTGCTGGCCGGTTCTATTACGCTTTCTGGCGGACACGGTACGGGAGCTGCGTGGAGTAAATTGTTCATTGAACGTTATGGCTTCACCAACGCGACGGAAGTGGCGATGGCCTGTGCAACTTTTGGTCTGGTGCTGGGCGGCTTGATTGGGGGGCCGGTGGCGCGGTATCTGGTGAAGCACTCCACCACGCCGAACGGTATTCCGGATGACCAGGAAGTCCCCACCGCATTTGAAAAGCCGGACGTGGGGCGCATGATCACTTCGCTGGTACTAATTGAAACCATCGCGCTGATTGCTATCTGTCTGACGGTGGGGAAAATTGTTGCGCAACTTTTGGCTGGCACCGCTTTTGAATTGCCAACCTTCGTTTGCGTGCTTTTTGTGGGCGTGATTCTGAGCAACGGTTTGTCCATGATGGGCTTTTACCGTGTCTTTGAGCGTGCGGTATCGGTTCTGGGTAACGTAAGCCTGTCGTTGTTCCTGGCGATGGCGTTGATGGGGCTGAAGCTGTGGGAGCTGGCTTCGCTGGCGCTGCCGATGCTGGCGATTCTGGTCGCACAGACTATCTTCATGGCGTTGTACGCTATCTTTGTCACCTGGCGCATGATGGGCAAAAACTACGATGCGGCGGTGCTGGCTGCGGGTCACTGTGGTTTTGGCCTTGGTGCAACGCCAACGGCAATCGCCAACATGCAGGCGATTACCGAACGCTTTGGCCCGTCGCACATGGCCTTCCTGGTGGTGCCGATGGTCGGTGCGTTCTTTATCGATATCGTTAACGCCCTGGTGATTAAGCTGTATTTGATGTTGCCGATTTTTGCGGGGTAACCGATGAAGCGGCGGTATGCGTGCCGCCGCAACAAAGACAAATGCCAGATACGCTTCGCTTATCTGGCCTGCGTAATGATTCTCAATTTATTGATTTTGTGAGTTTTTTGTAGGCCGGATAAGGCGCTCACGCCGCATCCGGCAGGAAGGTAATCAATCTGAAACGGCGGTCTTCTCTCCGCCGTCTTTATGCGTTCGAGTAGCGTTCCGTCTCCGGCATCCAGCGTTCTATCAGGGCTTTTGCCTGCTGCGGATAACGTTCGTGAATATGCCGTGCCAGGCGCTGAACTTCTGGGATCATGGCCTGATCGCGCAATAAATCTGCCACTTTAAATTCGGCATTACCCGTCTGACGCGTACCTAACAGTTCACCAGGACCGCGAATCTCCAAATCTTTTTGTGCAATCACAAACCCGTCGCTGCTGTCACGCAGCACTTGCAGGCGAATTTGCGCCGTTTTGGAGAGCGGCGTTTTGTAGAGCAGCACGCAGTGAGAAGCCACCGCGCCACGTCCCACGCGCCCGCGAAGCTGGTGTAACTGCGCCAGACCCAGGCGCTCCGGGTTTTCGATAATCATCAGGCTGGCGTTAGGCACATCAACGCCGACTTCAATGACGGTAGTGGCAACCAACAGGTGTAACTCGCCTTGTTTAAACGACGCCATCACCGCCTGTTTCTCGGCAGGTTTCATACGCCCATGTACCAGGCCAACATTCAACTCTGGTAGTGCCAGTTTCAACTCTTCCCACGTGGCTTCTGCTGCCTGCGCTTCCAGTAACTCTGACTCTTCAATCAACGTACAAACCCAGTAAGCCTGACGTCCTTCAGTCATGCAGGCGTGACGCACGCGGTCAATGATGTCGTTACGGCGTGTATCCGGGATAGCAACGGTAGTCACTGGTGTACGCCCTGGCGGCAGTTCATCAATGACCGAGGTATCGAGATCGGCATAGGCGGTCATTGCCAGCGTGCGGGGGATCGGCGTCGCGGTCATGATCAACTGATGCGGATGGACCCCTTGCTGCTGGCCTTTTTCCCACAATGCCAGACGCTGATGCACACCGAAACGATGCTGTTCGTCGATGATCACCAGCGCCAGACCGTTAAACTGTACCTGCTCCTGGAAGATGGCGTGAGTGCCGACAATCATCTGCACCTGACCGTTGGCGATGGCTTCCTGCTGCGCCAGTCGCGCTTTACCTTTCTGCTTGCCAGCCAGCCAGCCCACTTCAATACCCAGCGGCTCAAACCAGTTGCGAAAGTTATTGGCGTGCTGTTCGGCGAGCAACTCGGTTGGTGCCATCAGCGCCACCTGTTTCCCGTGAGCAATTGCACGCAGCGCGGCGAGGGCAGCAACCAGCGTTTTACCGGAACCTACATCGCCTTGTACCAGACGCATCATGGGAACATCCAGCGCCATATCGCGCTCGATCTCCGCTACCACACGTGCCTGAGCGCCCGTTGGTTTGAACGGTAAGGCGGCAAGGAGTTTATTTTTCAGCGAGTCATTGGCGCTAAGCGGTTGGGCATGAAAACGTTGGGCTCCAGCGCGTAACGCCAGCATACTGAGGTTGTGCGCCAGTAGTTCTTCCAGAATCAGACGACGTTGTGCCGGATGCTGCCCGCTTTCCAGATCGCTGAGTTGCAGTGTCGGCGGCGGGCGATGCAGCGTTCTCAAGGCTTCCGGCAGCGTCATCATCCCTTGTGACAGTTCCGGCGGCAACAGTTCTTCAATAGCGCAGGTGTCGAGCAGCTCCAGCGCCTGGTCGGTTAATTTACGCAGCGTTGTCTGTTTAACGCCTTCAGTCGTTGGGTAAACCGGCGTAAGCGTTTCCTGTAGCTCCGGGGTACTGAGATCACCCTGTACGCGATATTCCGGATGGATCATCTCCGCGCCATATTTGCCGCGCTTTGCTTCGCCGTAGGCCAGCACGCGGCGGCCCGTCGCCAGGCTATTTTTCATCGCCGCGCTGAAATTGAAAAAGCGCATGGTGAGAATGCCGGAACCGTCGCTAATCTGGCAGGTCATCATCCGCCGACCGCCGAAGGAGATATTGCAGTTCAGCACTTCGCCTTCCACCGTGGCATAAACGCCCGGCAGTAGCTCACCGATGGGGTAGAGATGGGTGCGATCTTCGTAGCGCAGAGGAAGGTGTAACAGTAAGTCCTGCACGGTATGCAGGTTGATTTTCGCCAGCTTGTTACTTTGCGCCGCGCCAACGCCCGTTAGGGAACTGAGCGGGACAGCATCTAACAGGCGACCTTTCATGGCGCTTACCCTGCAGCCTGCATGGTGGCCCACCAGTTAGCATCGGCTTCAATTTCACCTTGCTGATTGACGTGGGGGTAGGGCAGACCTTTGCGTTTTGCGACTTTCGCCAATACCGGATAGCCGCCTTCAAACAGCAGGCGTTGTTGTTCTGCTTCCGGTAACATGCTGTTTTCACGCAGATACATGCCAGCGTTTTGCCGCTGACGCTGGGCTTCGTAAAGAATGAGTGCTGATGCGACGGAGACGTTCAGCGACTGCACCATGCCGATCATCGGAATGATGATGTCCTGATCCGCCAGTGCTAACGCTTCCTGCGTGATGCCCGTTTTCTCCTGACCCATCAAAATACAGGTCGGGCGGGTGTAATCAATTTCGCGGAAATCGACGGCGTTATCAGAAAGATGTGTAGCCAGAATCTGCATTCCCTGGCCTTTCAGATGGGCGACAGCATCGCCAATGGTGCGGTGCGTTTTCACCTGTACCCAACTGTTGCTGCCAGCCGCAGCCGAGGCCATAGTGCGCATCCGGCTGCCAGGCCAGACGGCATGAACTTCATGTACGCCAACGGCATCTGCGGTACGAATGATCGCAGAAACGTTATGGGGTTTGTGAACCTGTTCCATGCAGACGGTCAGATCAGGCTGCCGCCTGGCGAGCATTTCACAGATGCGTGCATAACGTGTTGGGTTCATAAAACATTAATTTCTGTTTCGGGTGACTTTAATCACGTCTGGCATCACACGGATTTTGCGCATGATATTTGCCAGATGTACGCGATCCCGGGCGGTCAGGCGAATAAAGGCACTGTAGACGCGACCATCTTTCTCTTCCGTATTCAAACTTTGAATATTGGAATTGGTGGTGTTGATCGCCGCTGTCAGGTTTGCCAGCGCACCCTGATGGTTGAACATTTCCACCTTGATTTCAGTAATGAACTCCTGCGCCGTCTCTTTATCCCATTCCACAGCCATAAACTTCTCTGGCTCTTTCTGGTAGCCACGGATGTTACGGCAGGACTCATGGTGGATCACCAGACCTTTACCGGGGCTAACATGGGCGATGATCGGGTCGCCGGGAATAGGGCGGCAGCATTTCGCAAAAGTGATTAACACGCCATCAGCGCCTTTAATCGGCAGATGCCCGTGGCTTTGGGTTGCTGGTGGAATGGAACCGTCTCCCTGCTGGAGATTCTTCGCTACCACTACGCTCATTGCATTGCCAAGACCGATTTCTGCCAGCAAATCGTCAAGCGTCGCTAGTTTCATGCGATCCAGTTCGCGCTGAATATTTTCCTGCGGGATTTCATTCAGCTTACGGCTGCCACCCAACGCGTGGTTGAGCAGGCGACGACCCAGGCTGACGGAATCATCACGCTTGAGGTTTTTCAGCAACTGGCGAATTTTGGCGCGTGCTTTCGAGCTGACGACAAAGTTCAGCCAGGCGGCATTCGGGCGAGCGCCCGGTGCGGTAATGATTTCAACGGTTTGTCCGCTGGAGAGTGGCTGCGACAGCGGGTAAGGCTGACGATCAACTCGCGCACCCACGCAGGCATGACCGATATCGGTATGCACCGCGTACGCGAAGTCAACAGGCGTGGCACCGGCAGGCAGTTCGACAATGCGTCCTTCCGGTGTGAAAACGTAAATCTCATCCGGGAAGAGATCGGATTTAACGCTCTCGATAAATTCAAATGAGCTACCGGCGCTCTGCTGAAGCTCCAGCAGGCTCTGCATCCAACGCTGGGCGCGGATTTGCGCAGTGGTGCTGGTCTCGCCGTGCTCTTTATAAGCCCAGTGTGCGGCAACACCCATCTCCGCCATTTGATCCATATCTTCGGTACGGATCTGGACTTCAACCGGAACGCCGTGGGGGCCAATCATTGAGGTGTGCAAAGACTGATAACCGTTCGCTTTTGGAATGGCGATGTAGTCTTTCACGCGACCTGGACGCGGCTTATACAGGCTGTGCATCTGACCGAGCACGCGATAACAGGTATCGGAATCATTGACGATCACGCGGAAGGCGTAGATATCCATGATTGAGTGAAAACGCTGCTCTTTGAGCACCATTTTGCAGTAAATCGAATAAAGATGTTTCTCGCGACCACTGACGCGACACGGTATTCCCGCTTCCTGCAAACGTCCTTCGATTTCAGAGAGGATTTTTTGGATCATCTCTTTACGGTTGCCGCGCGCGGCTTTCACCACTTCTTTAATTACGCGGTAACGGTTGGGATACAGCGCCTCAAAACCCAACTCTTCGAGTTCGGTTTTAATGTGGTGGATACCTAAACGGTGTGCCAGCGGGCTGTAAATTTCGAGAGTTTCGCGGGCGATGCGGCGACGTTTGTCTGGGCGAAGTGAGCCCAGCGTGCGCATGTTATGGGTACGGTCTGCGAGTTTGATGAGGATAACGCGGATATCCTGCACCATCGCCATAATCATCTTGCGAAAGTTTTCGGCCTGCGCCTCTTTCTTATCGCGAAACTTGAGTTTATCAAGTTTCGACACCCCCTCTACCAGCTCGGCGACGCTTTTGCCAAAAAGCTGTTCCATGTCCTGGTAGGTGGCGGGAGTATCTTCAATCACGTCATGCAGCAGGGCAGCCATCAGCGTTTCATAGTCGAGTTTCATCTCGGCCAGAATGCAGGCAACCGCTACCGGGTGCGTGATATAGGGTTCACCGCTTGAACGTGTTTGCCCCTCGTGAGCATCACGTGCAACGAGATACGCCTGCCGCAGACGCTTAATTTGGTCTTCTGGCAGGTAGTTTTGAATCAGTTGATTCAGGCTTTCAAACAGATACAAGGGCGACCCGCTTTGTGATTAACGACGACCTTCAGCAATAGCGGTAACGGCTTGAATTTCAGCGGCTTCCTGCTCTTGCTGTTCCTGGCGTTCGCGAACATCAAGGATCTGGTTGTTGATCAGACCTTCTTCGATTTCGCGCAGCGCGATTACTGTGGTTTTATCGTTTTCTTCCGGTACTAGCGGATCCTTTCCGCCTACCTGCATCTGACGAGCGCGACGCGCGGCGACCAGTACCAGGTCAAAACGGTTACCAATTTTCTCTACAGCGTCCTGAACAGTTACGCGTGCCATACTTAAAAAGCTCCACAGGTGAAGAAATGACTGGGCATGATACTGAAAGAAGGTTCAGTCTGCCAACAATTTGCTGATTAAAGCGTCATGACGTTGCTTTTGGCGACTCATGCGCAAGCGTTCGGCGCGAATAATGGTCTTCAGATCACCCAGTGCGGTGTCAAAATCATCATTCACAATCAAATAATCATATTCGGCGTAATGGCTCATTTCTGCAACTGCTTGCGCCATACGCTTTGCAATGACCTCTTCGCTGTCCTGACCGCGACCGCGTAGACGGCGGTCCAGTTCAATTTTGGACGGCGGTAAAATAAAGATACTCCGCGCGTGCGGCATCTTCTGGCGAATTTGCTGCGCACCCTGCCAGTCGATATCGAGAAAAACATCGACACCGGTCGCCAGGACTTGCTCAATGGCCTCACGCGAAGTGCCATAGTAATTACCAAAAACTTCTGCGTGTTCGAGGAACGCATCTCTGCTAATCATTTCTTTAAATTCATCATGATTAACAAAGAAATAATGTTCACCGTGGACTTCACCAGGACGCGGTTGGCGTGTGGTGTGTGAAACAGAAACCTGGGTGTCATACAACGGTTGGGTTTTTAATAAAGCCTGAATCAGGCTGGATTTACCCGCGCCACTGGGGGCAGAAACAATATAAAGCGTGCCTTGAGCCATGAGTATCTTTCGTATGTGATTAGCGAAATAAAACCTACATACGAGCTTATTATACACGGCGCGGCCATGTGACGTAGCCCTTGCTCACACTTTTTGCGCAAAGTTGTTGCGTTTTGCGTAGCTGCTTCCGCATTTGCCAGTGATTCACTGCAATCAGAACGATTCTCTGGAAGCGTCCTCGCACACTTCGTTTTTGCCACTCGGATTTACATTCACTACGTTGTATACCTGCCCGCCTGACTACAGCGGAGGTGATGATGAAAGTATGGATAGCGGTGTTAATGGGGATTTTGTGCTGGCAATCATCGGCGCAGGCCGTCTGCCCAGCCTGGTCGCCCGCCAGAGCGCATGAAGAAATTTCCCGCCTGCAACAACAAATAAAACAGTGGGACGATGATTACTGGAAATTAGGGAAAAGTGACGTGGAAGACAGTGTTTACGATCAGATAAGTGCCCGTCTTACGCAGTGGCAACGTTGTTTTGGTGAAGAGACGCATCGTGACGCCATGATGCCGCTTTTAAACGGCACGGTTATCCATCCGGTTGCACATACGGGCGTACGCAAAATGGCGGATAAAAATGCGTTAAGCCTGTGGATGCGTGAACGCAGCGATCTTTGGGTGCAACCAAAAGTTGATGGTGTTGCGGTAACTCTGGTCTACCGTGAGGGAAAACTGATTAAAGCGATCAGTCGTGGTAATGGTCTGAAAGGCGAAGACTGGACGCAGAAAGTACGTTCGATTCCTTCTGTACCACAATCCGTCAGCGGACCTTTAGCCAACAGTACGCTGCAGGGCGAAATATTTCTCCAGCGTGAGGGGCATATCCAACAACAAATGGGGGGAATGAATGCGCGCTCGAAAGTCGCGGGCATGATGATGCGGCAGAACAATACTGACGCGCAAAATTCACTTGGCGTGTTTATCTGGGCGTGGCCGGATGGACCGCAGTTAATGACCGAGCGATTGCAACAGCTTGCAGCCGCAGGGTTTAGCCTGACGCAGGCGTACACTCGCGCAGTAAAAAATGCTGATGAGGTTGAGCGGATACGTAATGAGTGGTGGAAAACAGCGTTACCCTTTGTTACCGATGGTGTCGTTGTGCGAGCGGCGAAAGAACCCGAATCCATCCATTGGCTACCGGGTCAGGCGAACTGGTTGGTGGCGTGGAAATATCAACCCGTGGCACAGGTTGCCGAAGTGAATGCGATTCAGTTTGCGGTGGGTAAGAGCGGCAAAATATCGGTGGTGGCGTCACTCGCGCCTGTCATGCTGGATGATAAAAAAGTTCAGCGGGTGAATATTGGTTCCGTCAGGCGCTGGCAGGAATGGGATATTGCGCCTGGCGATCAAATTCTCGTCAGTCTCGCCGGTCAGGGTATTCCACGCATTGATGATGTGGTCTGGCGCGGAACGGAACGTACTAAACCAATGCCGCCAGAAAACCGCTTTAATTCGTTGACCTGCTACTTTGCTTCTGATGTTTGTCAGGAGCAATTCGTTTCACGGCTAGTCTGGCTGGGGTCAAAACAGGTTTTGGGTCTGGACGGCATTGGTGAAGCTGGCTGGCGTGCGCTGCATCAGACTCATCGTTTTGAGCATATCTTTTCATGGCTTCAGTTAACGCCAGAGCAATTACGGAACACGCCGGGGATAGCGAAAAGCAAAAGCGAGCAGTTATGGCATCAGTTTAATCTGGCACGTAAGCAGCCTTTTACCCGCTGGGTGATGGCAATGGGAATACCCTTAACCCAGGCGGCGCTTAACGCCAGCGATTCCAGCACCTGGGAGCAAGTTTTGCAGAGAAGCGAACAGCATTGGCGGCAACTGCCAGAGACAGGATCTCGTCGTGCCAGCCAACTTATTGAATGGAAAGATAATGGGCAAATCAAGATGCTGGGCAACTGGCTGGCTGCCCAGCAGATCACAGGTTTTGTACCTTAGTGACCTTCGTGGCTGTAGTAAAAGACGGGTAAACCCAGCTTAAGACGCAGCGCCAGCAAGCGAGCGAAAAAGCCAAACACCAGAGTGGAAATAATCACCACATCATGGTTAGAGACGTAGTGTTGCAACGCGATATAGAGTACGGCGGAGGCAAATGAAACCCCAGCATACAGCTCTTTCTGAAAGACCAGCGGGATGCGTTTACAGAACATATCGCGCAAAACGCCGCCAAACACACCGGTCGTCACCGCCGCGACAACGGCAATGATCGGACCGTGCCCCATATCCAGCGCGACTTGTGCACCAATAATAGAAAAAACTACCAGCCCGAGCGCATCAAGCACCAGAAAGACTTTGCGCAGATAAGGCATCACCGGGGCAACAATAGTGGTCAGTACGGCGGCTGTGGCGACAATAATCACATATTCCGGATGCTTGACCCAACCGAGCGGATAGTGGCCCAAAAGAATATCCCGCACTGAGCCACCACCGATTGCGGTGGCGGTCGCAATGATAATTACGCCAAATGTATCCATTCGGCGTCGCCCAGCCGCCAGCGCCCCCGTCATGGCTTCGGCGGTAATACCAACCAAATACAAAATGTGTAAAAGCATGGTTCTCTCCCTAAAAATCTGTCTGGCAGGGTAGCGATTTGTGCACATTGTCACGATTGAGATTTTTTAAGGTGAGTTTGGATTGATAATTTATAGTTATGTGAAATTGGTACTTTCTGCAAAGCTAATGCATTTTTCTGATGTTGTGTTAAGAAAAATGCATTAGAAAAAGTATGGGGTTTTTGACGTTTTTTGGGTAGATGTACGTAGAGCCGCTGAAATTAACAATGGCCTACAATGCGATGCCGCTTACTCGATATTCTGAATCTGTTCGCGCATCTGCTCAATCAACACCTTCAACTCAATCGCGGAGTTCGTCACTTCGGCATTGATAGACTTCGAAGCAAGAGTGTTCGATTCTCGGTTGAACTCCTGCATCATAAAGTCCAGACGACGACCAACGGCTTCTTTTTTCTTGAGAATGTTGTAGGTCTCTTTGACATGCGCTTCGAGGCGATCCAGCTCTTCAGCAACATCAATTCGTTGCGCCAGCAGCACCAGCTCTTGCTCCAGACGATTGTTCTCCAGCTGAACCTGAGCATCTTCCAGCTTCGCGACCAGACGTTCACGCTGCCATTGCAGGATTTCCGGCATATGGGCGCGCACTTTAGCCACTTCGGCGGTGACGCCTTCCAGACGCTGCTCGATCAACGCTTTCAGCGCCTGACCTTCGGTTTCGCGCGCGACGATAAAGTCGTCCAGAGTACCATCAAGAGCAGCAAGAATTTCAGCGGCAATAGCGTCGAGATCCTGTTCCTGGGCTGCCATTACGCCCGGCCAGCGCAGGATATCAACGGGGTTGATTTCCCCTTCGTCGCTCTGCATCTTTACCCAATTCGCAGCAGTTACCAGCTGTTTAGCCAGTTTTTCGTTGAGGATCAGCTCACCTTGCGCGCTGACATCTGGCTCATAGCGCAGGGTACATTCCACTTTACCGCGCGTCAGGCGAGAACGAATACGCTCGCGAACGACAGGTTCCAGGCTACGGAACTGCTCCGGCAGACGAAAGTAAGTTTCCAGATAACGCTGGTTTACCGAGCGCATTTCCCAGGTTGCGCTCCCCCATTCACCCTTGATTTCACGCCGGGCGTAGGCGGTCATACTGCGGATCATAGACGTTCCTGTTTATAAAAGGAGAGGTGGAAGGATTATAGCCATCGATGCCTTGTCAGGATAGGAATAACCGCCGGAAGTCCGTATAATGCGCAGCCACATTTGTTTCAAGCCGGAGATTTCAATATGCGTCCAGCAGGCCGTAGCAATAATCAGGTGCGTCCCGTTACCCTGACTCGTAACTATACAAAACATGCAGAAGGCTCGGTGCTGGTCGAATTTGGCGATACCAAAGTGTTGTGTACCGCCTCTATTGAAGAAGGTGTGCCGCGCTTCCTGAAAGGGCAGGGGCAAGGCTGGATCACCGCAGAATACGGTATGCTGCCGCGCTCTACCCACACTCGTAACGCCCGTGAAGCGGCGAAAGGTAAGCAGGGCGGACGCACGATGGAAATCCAGCGTCTGATTGCCCGTGCATTGCGTGCGGCGGTTGATTTGAAAGCGTTAGGTGAGTTCACCATTACGCTGGATTGCGACGTACTTCAGGCCGATGGTGGCACGCGCACTGCTTCAATCACCGGTGCCTGCGTGGCGCTGGCAGATGCACTGAATAAGCTGGTTGAGAATGGCAAACTGAAAACCAACCCGATGAAAGGCATGGTGGCAGCGGTTTCGGTGGGTATCGTTAACGGCGAAGCGATTTGCGATCTGGAATACGTCGAAGACTCTGCCGCAGAAACGGATATGAACGTGGTGATGACCGAAGATGGGCGCATCATTGAGGTTCAGGGCACGGCGGAAGGCGAGCCGTTCACTCACGAAGAACTCCTCACCTTGTTGGCGTTGGCCCGAGGGGGAATCGAATCCATTGTAGCGACGCAGAAGGCGGCGCTGGCAAACTGATTTTTAAGGCGACTGATGAGTCGCCTTTTTTTTGTCTGTAGAAAAGTAAGATGAGGAGCGAAGGCATGAAACCATATCAGCGCCAGTTTATTGAATTTGCGCTTAGCAAACAGGTATTAAAGTTTGGCGAGTTTACGCTGAAATCCGGGCGCAAAAGCCCCTATTTCTTCAACGCCGGGCTGTTTAATACCGGGCGCGACCTGGCACTGTTAGGCCGTTTTTACGCTGAAGCGTTGGTGGATTCTGGCATTGAGTTTGATCTGCTGTTTGGCCCTGCTTACAAAGGGATTCCGATTGCCACCACTACCGCTGTGGCGCTGGCGGAGCATCATGACCTTGACCTGCCATACTGCTTTAACCGCAAAGAAGCAAAAGACCACGGCGAGGGCGGCAATCTGGTCGGTAGCGCATTACAAGGACGCGTAATGCTGGTGGATGATGTGATCACCGCCGGGACGGCGATTCGTGAGTCGATGGAAATTATTCAGGCCAATGGCGCGACGCTTGCTGGCGTGTTGATTTCACTCGATCGTCAGGAACGTGGTCGCGGTGAGATTTCCGCGATTCAGGAAGTTGAGCGTGATTACAACTGCAAAGTGATTTCTATCATCACTCTGAAAGATCTTATTGCTTACCTCGAAGAGAAGCCGGAAATGGCGGAACATCTGGCGGCGGTTAAGGCTTATCGCGAAGAGTACGGGGTTTGATAAGAAACGCCGGATGGTAAGTCATCCGGCGTCATATTACTGCAACTGCGCGGCAATCAGCGGCCAGCGGGCGTCAAAGTCATCCGTCGGGCGGTATTTAAACTCGCTGCGGACAAAACGAGACAGCATACCTTCGCAGAACGCCAGAAGTTGGCTTGCCAGCAACGTTTCATCGGTGGTGTAACCTTCACCCTCACGCATTCTCTTTTCACGCAATACCTGACGCAGCTGTGCTTCAATACGCTCGAACAGTTGGTTGATGCGTCCTTGCAGACGATCCTGTTCGAACATTAGCGCATGGCCAGTGAGGATACGGGTCAGGCCTGGATTACGTTCGCCGAAACCGAGAAGCAGCAACACAATCAGGCGCAGGCGCGCGGTAGTGTCCTTTTCATCTTTGAGAATCAGGTTAATACGAGTAATCAGGCTATCTTCGATAAACTCAATCAGGCTATCGAACATGCGGGTTTTACTGGGGAAGTGGCGATACAGAGCCGCTTCGGAAACGCCGACAGAGGCGGCCAGTTTCGCCGTCGTGATACGCTGGCTTCCATCGCTGGATTCTAACATCAACGCCAGAGACTGAAGTATTTCTTCGCGACGGTTCCTTTTCGCAGTTTGTTTTTCTGCCATGTTACAAAATACCCCTGAAAATAAGCACTTGCCAGGCGGCACCCACGCTATGACCGCAAACGAAATGTTTGCGGCGATGTTATGACGTTATTTGGATGCGTATGCGTTACTGACGACCAGAGTGACCAAAACCGCCTTCACCCCGGTCGGTGGCGTCAAAATCTTCCACCAGATTAAAATCGGCCTGTACCACCGGAACAAAAATCATCTGCGCGATACGTTCGCCAGGTTGAATGGTGAAACTGTCCTGACCACGGTTCCACACGGAGATCATCAGCTGACCCTGATAGTCGGAATCGATCAATCCCACCAGGTTACCGAGCACGATACCGTGCTTATGGCCCAGCCCGGAGCGCGGCAGCATCATCGCCGCCAGTGAAGGGTCGGCAATATGAATCGCCAGTCCGGTCGGCACTAGTGTAGTGTCGCCCGGTGCCAGTTCTACGGCGTCGTCGAGACAGGCGCGCAGGTCAAGTCCGGCAGAACCAGAAGTGGCATAAGTCGGGAGTGGAAATTCCTTCCCAACGCGCGGGTCCAGAATCTTAACGTCGATTTTCTTCATCATAACGGGTCACAATCTCGTCGAGTAATAATTGGCCAAGGAGCTCTTTTCGCTCAAGCGGTAAGATTTTATCGCCATCCTGCCAGAAAAGGTGTAATGCGTTTTTGTCGCTATTAAATCCCTGATTTTTTCTGGAAACATCGTTAGCGCAGATCAGATCAAGGTTTTTGCGGATACGTTTTTGCCGGGCGTATTCTTCCACATTATTTGTTTCGGCGGCAAATCCAACAACATAAGGCCTATGGTCTTTTAATGCGGCAACACCGGCGACAATATCGGGGTTTTTAACCATTTTTATTGTTAATTCATCACCCGGCGTAGCCTGCTTTTTGATTTTTTCGCTGGCAACGGTGGCTGCGCGGTAATCCGCGACGGCAGCACAACCGATAAATATATTTTGCTGTTGCACGGATGCTTTCACGGCGGCTTCCATCTCCAGTGCGGTTACCACATCAACACGTTTAACAAACGGTGGAGTCGGTAGCGAAACCGGGCCAGAAATCAGCGTGACGTTTGCTCCACGACGTGCAGCGGCTGCGGCAATGGCGAACCCCATCTTGCCGGAGCTGTGATTGGAGATGTAACGCACCGGATCGAGTGGTTCACGCGTCGGGCCTGCGGTAATCATAATGTTCAGATGTTTCAGGTCGTTGACGGGCGAAAAATGGGCGACCGCCATATCAACAATGGTTAACGGATCGAGCATTCGCCCTGGGCCGACATCACCACAGGCCTGGCTGCCGCTATCTGGCCCCCAGATCAGCAAACCGCGCGAGGCAAGCACCTCTAAATTATGCTGGGTGGCAGCAGCACGATACATCTGCTGGTTCATCGCTGGCAGCACGGCAACAGGTGCAGGAGTCGCAAGGCAAATCGTCGATACCAAATCATTCGCCATACCGGCAGCAACACGGGCAATCAAATCTGCCGTGGCTGGGGCAAGAATCACTAAATCAGCCCATTTCCCCAACTCAATGTGGCCCATTGCCGCTTCGGCTGCCGGATCCAACAGACTGTCGGAAACGGGATACCCAGAAACCGCCTGCAAACTAAGTGGAGTGATAAAGGCTTTTGCCGCTTCGGTCATTACCACACGGACGTCGGCCCCGCGATCGCGCAAACGACGCACCAGTTCAGGGGTTTTATAGGCAGCAATACCGCCGCTGACGCCGAGAACGATTTTTTTACCGGCCAGACTCATGATGATTTTTCCTGTTGGGTGACACCAGAAGTTGGCGATTTTATCACAATACTTTTGTTGTCGTGCTTTCACCTGAGAATCACTTTGCGAGGCGCTTTCCAGTACTGAAAACTGACCGTCGATTTAATCGGTCGACCATGACAGGATGCGCTCTCCACAAAGGAGGTGAAGGTGAAAAGCAATGCAGAATTGTTGATGCCACGCGAAAAAATGCTGAAGTTGGGCATTAGCTCGTTAACGGATGTTGAACTGCTGGCGCTATTTCTGCGTACAGGAACGCGCGGTAAAGATGTGTTAACCCTGGCGAAAGAGATGCTGGAGAATTTCGGTTCTCTTTACGGATTGTTATCCTCCGAATACGAACAATTTAGTGGCGTTCATGGAATTGGTGTGGCGAAATTCGCCCAGTTAAAGGGAATTGCCGAACTGGCGCGACGTTACTACAACGTGAGGATGCGCGAAGAAAGCCCGTTACTCAGCCCAGAGATGACGAGGGAATTTTTACAAAGCCAGCTTACGGGCGAGGAGCGTGAGATCTTTATGGTGATCTTTCTCGACTCACAACACAGGGTACTTACCCACAGCAGATTGTTCTCCGGCACACTAAACCATGTAGAAGTCCATCCGCGTGAGATTGTTCGCGAAGCGATAAAAATAAACGCGTCGGCACTGATCCTTGCCCATAATCACCCTTCGGGTTGTGCTGAACCCAGTAAAGCGGATAAACTCATCACCGAACGGATAATAAAAAGTTGTCAGTTCATGGAATTACGCGTGCTCGACCATATCGTGATTGGGCGTGGAGAATATGTTTCTTTTGCCGAACGCGGCTGGATTTAACCCGCTATGCGCGATCCTTCGGGATCTTTGTCTGTTCGGGACTTGAGCACATCGCCGAGTCAGCGTATACTACGCCACCTTTGAGAATCTCGGGTTTGGCATTTGGGCCTGGCAATCGAGAGTTCACATAGAACTGCGATGACCGGGCTGTAAAGCCTGACGAGGCGCCAATACCCCATACGAAGCTCGAGCTAATTTGATTTTTGGAGAATAGACATGTCCCGAGTCTGCCAAGTTACTGGCAAGCGTCCGGTGACCGGTAACAACCGTTCCCACGCACTGAACGCGACTAAACGCCGTTTCCTGCCGAACCTGCACTCTCACCGTTTCTGGGTTGAGAGCGAGAAGCGTTTTGTCACCCTGCGCGTATCTGCTAAAGGTATGCGTGTAATCGATAAAAAAGGCATCGATACAGTTCTGGCTGAACTGCGTGCCCGTGGCGAAAAGTACTAAGTACTTAGAGGAAATAAATCATGGCTAAAGGTATTCGTGAGAAAATCAAGCTGGTTTCTTCTGCTGGTACTGGTCACTTCTATACCACTACGAAGAACAAACGTACTAAGCCGGAAAAACTGGAACTGAAGAAATTCGATCCAGTTGTTCGCCAGCACGTGATCTACAAAGAAGCGAAAATTAAATAATTCTCGCTTTAATGTAACGAAAAACCTCGCTCCGGCGGGGTTTTTTGTTATCTGTTTGCCCCCATATTGACTGCATCTGTTCATTCCCGGAGATGCTATGCCTGAATTACCAGAAGTTGAAACCAGCCGTCGCGGAATAGAACCGCATCTCGTTGGTGCGACTATTCTTCATGCGGTGGTGCGCAACGGACGCTTGCGCTGGCCGGTTTCGGAAGAAATCTACCGTTTAAGCGACCAACCAGTGCTTAGCGTGCAGCGCCGGGCTAAATATCTGCTGCTGGAGCTGCCAGAGGGCTGGATTATCATTCATCTGGGTATGTCTGGCAGCCTGCGTATCCTTCCAGAAGAACTTCCCCCTGAAAAGCATGACCATGTTGATTTGGTGATGAGCAACGGCAAAGTGCTGCGCTATACCGATCCGCGCCGCTTTGGTGCCTGGCTGTGGACCAAAGAGCTGGAGGGGCACAATGTGCTGGCTCATCTTGGGCCTGAGCCGCTTAGCGACGATTTCAACGGTGAGTACCTGCATCAGAAGTGCGCGAAGAAAAAAACGGCGATTAAGCCCTGGCTGATGGATAACAAGCTGGTGGTGGGCGTGGGGAATATCTATGCCAGCGAATCACTGTTTGCGGCGGGGATCCATCCGGATCGGTTGGCGTCATCACTGTCGTTGGCGGAGTGCGAATTGTTAGCTCGGGTGATTAAAGCGGTGTTGCTGCGTTCGATTGAGCAGGGTGGTACAACTCTGAAAGATTTTCTGCAAAGTGACGGTAAACCGGGCTATTTCGCTCAGGAATTGCAGGTTTACGGGCGAAAAGGTGAGCCGTGTCGGGTGTGCGGTACGCCGATTGTGGCGACTAAACATGCGCAGCGGGCTACGTTTTATTGTCGGCAGTGCCAGAAGTAATTTATGCGCGCCGGATGGCATACCATCCGGCATAAACGCTACGCTAACTTCGCCATCAGCGCCTGATGGACATTCTCCGGCAGGAAATGGGTGACATCGCCCTGATGGCGCGCCACCTCTTTCACCAACGATGAAGAGATAAACGACCACTCTTTCGACGGCATCAGAAACACACTTTCCAGTTCCGGCATTAAGTGGCGATTCATATGCGCCAGCTGCATTTCATATTCAAAATCCGCCACCGCACGCAGGCCACGAATCAGCACCGTAGCGTGTTGATTACGGGCGAAGTTCGCCATCAAATCACTAAACCCAACCACTTCCACGTTCCCCAGATGCGCGGTTGCCTGCTGTGCCAGCGCCACACGCTCTTCCAGGGTAAACATCGGTTTTTTACTGGGGCTGGCGGCAATCGCCAGAATAACGTGATCGAACATCTGCGTGGCGCGCGTCATGATATCGATATGACCATTAGTAATGGGATCGAAAGTACCCGGATAAATCGCCCGTTTTTGCATAACAACCTCAATGAGTTTTCGGTGGCAGGTAAGGTTCCAGCAGTTGAAGCAGACGCTGCAGCGCGCCCTGGTTTTGATACAGCACTTCAACGGCATGACGGCCATAAAAACTACGGTAATCGGCGTCGGTGAGTAAAGAGGAAATCTCTTTTTCCAGCGACGCGGCATCAGTGACGGTAATCAGCCCGCTTGCCTGCTCCAGCCGTGCGCAAATGTCTTTAAAGTTAAAGGTATGTGGCCCCATCAGTACCGGAATGGCGTGTGCAGCGGCTTCCAGCGGATTATGCCCACCGCGTTCGACCAATGAACCGCCAACAAAAGCGAGATCGGCAATGCCATACAGCAACATCAACTCGCCCATCGTATCGCCAACTACCACTTGTGTACTGGCGGAAGGGATTTCTCCGGAAGAGCGTGTGATATAGCTTAGTCCAGCCTGGCGGACCAGGTTAATCGCATCCGGGAAGCGTTCCGGATGGCGTGGAACAAGAATGAGCAATAAATTCGGGAACTGCTTTAACAGCGCCTGATGCGCGGCAATCACCACGCTTTCTTCACCATCATGAGTACTGGTGGCAATCCATACCGGGCGATGCGGTGCCCACTGGCGGCGCAGCGTTACTGCTTTAGCAGCCAGTTGTGGTGTTACAGATATATCGAATTTCAGGCTACCGGTAACGGTAACCTGATTGTTTTTTGCGCCCAGCGCCACAAAACGCGCGCCATCTTCTTCATTTTGGGCGGCAATCAGCGTAATACGACGCAGTAAGCGACGAACGAATTTGCCCAGTTTTGCATAACCTGCCGCAGAGCGAGCAGAAAGTCGCGCGTTGGCGATAACCAGCGGAATTTTACGTTTATGTAGCGCCGCAATCAGGTTAGGCCATAGCTCGGTTTCCATAATCAACACCAGTTTAGGGTCGACTTTATTAAGGAAACGGTTAAGCGCATCGGGCAGATCGTAAGGCAGATAAACGTGTTGAACATCCTTCCCAAACGCCGATTGTACGCGCTCCGAACCGGTTGGCGTCATGGTCGTAACAGTAATCGGCAAATCAGGGTAGCGATGACGCAGCGCGCGCACCAACGGGATCGCCGCCAGGGTTTCACCGACGGAGACGGAGTGCAGCATAATGCCGCCTGGTTTCAGCGGATGGCGGTAAAAACCGTAACGTTCACCCCAGCGTTTTCGATAGGCCGGAGCCTTACGTCCGCGCACCCAGAGCCGTATCCAGATCAACGGCTGAATAAGGTAGAGAAGGGCGGTGTAAAGCAATTCGAGCATAATAAATAGCTGACTTATGGATGTGCTGGGGATTCTATGTATTTAGCTGGGGCTTTACCATTACTTTTCCCGTTTTTGACTTAAATAGCTTCTGTTTGGTCTGATCTGCCGCGACATCTTCAGTTTTTTTGTATTTTTATGCGATTCATTGAAACCCGACCCAATTTGCAACTCTATATAGGCATCGTTCGTACCAGAATTATCTGTATATTGTTTTTTATCTGTATGATTTTTATGATTAAAAACTATTTTGTGTATAAAAAACATTCGGGTCGGATTGCTGCGAAAGAAATGATACACTAGCACGCCAAAGTAAGTGCGTTATCAGTATTCAGGTAGCTGTTGAGCCTGGGGCGGTAGCGTGCTTTTTTTCTGCTTAACTTAACCAGACAATCATACAAAAGAGTCGCTAGTGGAAAAGCCATTTCGAAATATCCTGGTCATAAAGATGCGATATCACGGAGATATGTTATTAACTACTCCTGTAATCAGTACACTCAAGCAGAATTATCCCGCTGCAAAAATCGATATGCTGCTTTACCAGGATACAATTCCGATTTTATCTGAAAACCCAGAAATTAATGCACTCTACGGTATAAGCAATAAAGGTGCGGGAACATTCGATAAAATTAAAAATGTGCTTTCGTTGATAAAAACTCTGCGTGCGAATAATTATGACCTGGTCATTAATCTTACGGATCAATGGATGGTAGCACTGCTGGTACGTTGTTTACCTGCACGTATGAAAATATCGCAACTTTATGGTCATCGGCAGCATAGTATTTGGAAAAAAAGCTTTACACACTTAGCGCCAATACACGGTACACATATTGTTGAGCGTAATTTATCGGTCCTTGAGCCATTAGGTATTACCGATTTCTACACCGACACAACAATGAGTTACGCCGAGGATTGCTGGAAGAAAATGCGGCAGGAATTAGATGCTCTGGGCGTGAAAGATCATTATGTCGTCATCCAACCGACAGCTCGTCAGATATTTAAGTGCTGGGATAACGATAAATTTTCTATGGTTATCGATGCTTTGCAACGGCGCGGTTATCAGGTTGTGCTGACCTGTGGGCCTTCGGCAGATGATCTCGCCTGTGTAGATGAAATAGCGCAAGGCTGCCAAACAAAACCTATCACTGGCCTTGCAGGTAAAACACGGTTTCCTGAACTGGGTGCGTTAATTGATCATGCCGTACTCTTTATTGGTGTGGATTCTGCGCCAGGGCATATTGCGGCGGCGGTGAAGACGCCAGTTATTAGCCTATTTGGAGCCACTGATCATGTATTCTGGCGTCCATGGACCGATAATATTATTCAATTCTGGGCGGGTAATTATCAACAAATGCCTACCCGGCACGAACTTGACCGCAACAAAAAATATCTTTCTGTTATTCCAGCGGAAGATGTCATTGCCGCTACGGAAAAGCTGTTGCCAGAAGATGCTCCTTCAGCTAACAGGAATGCATAATTATGATCGTGGCGTTTTGTTTATATAAATATTTTCCATTTGGTGGTCTACAGCGGGACTTTATGCGTATTGCGTCAACAGTTGCCGCACGGGGCCACCATGTTCGTGTATATACACAGTCGTGGGAAGGCGATTGTCCGGAAGCATTTGAGCTTATTCGCGTACCGGTTAAATCCCATACTAACCATGGACGTAATGCAGAATATTATGCCTGGGTTCAAAACCATCTGAAGGTACATCCTGCTGATCGTGTCGTTGGGTTTAATAAGATGCCTGGGCTGGATGTCTATTTTGCCGCCGATGTCTGTTATGCCGAGAAAGTGGCGCAAGAAAAGGGATTTTTCTATCGTTTAACATCACGCTATCGCCATTATGCTGCATTTGAGCGAGCGACTTTCGAACATGGTAAATCGACGAAACTCATGATGCTGACCGATAAGCAAATCGCCGATTTCCAGAAGCATTACCAGACTGAACCAGAACGTTTTCAAATTCTTCCCCCCGGCATCTATCCGGACAGGAAATACAGCGAGCAAATCCCAAACAGTCGTGAAATATATCGTCAGAAAAATGGCATAACCGAACAACAAAATTTATTGCTACAGGTTGGGTCAGATTTCGGTCGTAAAGGTGTGGATCGCTCAATTAAGGCTTTGGCATCGTTACCGGAATCATTACGCCACAATACGCTTTTGTTTGTCGTTGGTCAGGATAAACCACGCAAATTTGAAGTGCTGGCAGAAAAACTTGGGGTACGTAGCAACGTGCATTTCTTTTCCGGGAGGAATGACGTGTCTGAATTAATGGCTGCGGCAGATCTCTTACTGCATCCCGCTTACCAGGAAGCTGCAGGTATTGTTCTCCTTGAGGCGATCACCGCTGGATTACCTGTTTTGACCACCGCAGTATGTGGATACGCGCATTATATTGCAGATGCTAATTGTGGAGCAGTTATCGCGGAACCATTCCGTCAGGAAGAATTAAATGCGATCTTACGCAAAGCGTTAACACAGCATTCGTTACGAATGGCCTGGGCGGAGAATGCTCGCCATTATGCCGATACTCAGGATTTGTACAGCCTGCCAGAGAAAGCCGCAGATATCATTACAGGTGGTTTAGATGGTTGAATTAAAAGAGCCGCTTGCCACACTTTGGCGTGGTAAAGATGCTTTTACAGAAGTTAAAAAACTGAATGGCGAAGTCTTTCGCGAACTCGAGACACGTCGAACATTACGTTTTGAACTGGCTGGGAAAAGCTATTTCCTTAAATGGCACAAAGGTACGACCTTAAAAGAAATTATAAAAAACCTGCTCTCATTGCGTATGCCCGTTTTAGGCGCAGACAGAGAGTGGCACGCTATTCATCGACTGCATGATGTCGGTGTTGATACGATGCACGGTATAGGGTTTGGTGAAAAAGGGTTAAATCCATTAACCCGCACATCATTTATTATTACCGAAGATCTCACTCCTACGATTAGCCTTGAAGATTATTGTGCAGATTGGGCAATTAATCCTCCTGATATACGTGTTAAGCGTATGCTGATTACACGAGTGGCAACCATGGTGCGTAAAATGCACGCAGCAGGAATAAATCACCGTGATTGTTATATCTGCCACTTTTTGCTTCATTTACCGTTCACTGGCCGGGAAGATGAATTAAAAATTTCGGTAATAGACCTGCATCGTGCGCAGATACGGGCAAAAGTACCACGTCGTTGGCGGGATAAAGATTTGATTGGTCTATATTTTTCATCGATGAATATTGGCCTGACGCAAAGAGATATATGGCGATTTATGAAGGTTTATTTTGGGATGCCTTTACGCAAAATATTATCTCTTGAACGTAATTTATTGAACATGGCAAGTGTTAAGGCCGAGCGTATTAAAGAGCGAACTCAACGCAAAGGTTTATAAAGATATTTATCAGTATGTACTGGAACTAACTTCATTATGACTATTTATTTTATAAACTGGGTTGCAGATTATGAATTAAAAATGATCCAGTACTTGAAAAGAAAGTATAAGATAAAAAACATAACAACTCCAAAAAAATACAACTGGCTTAATAAGAAAATTTCGAAGTTAGGGGTGGATAATGCATGGTTGGGGCGATTATTCATCAAACATAACCTTAATACTGTAAAAAAGGATGATATAATTATCTTTAATGACAGTGTGATTAATAAAGGCATTAACAAACAAATATTAAAAAATATTAATTGTCATAAAGTTTTGCTGCTAAGAAATACTGTTAGCGAAGATTTTATTCTTGATAACGCTAATCATTTTGATATTATCTATGATTTTGAGCATAGATTTATAGGGAATGAAAAGACCAAAGCAATAGAACAATTTTTTCCTATAGGGATGGAGGAAATCACAAGATATAGTTTATCTGACAAAAATAACAACCAGCCAATATGTTTTTTCCTTGGTCGTGATAAAGGGCGCCTTCAAATAATTAATGAATTAGCTGATAGATTAACAAAGCTAGGATGTAAGCTTGATTTTAATGTTGTGAAAGATAAGACATCCTCTCCGACTTCAAAGTATTTGATTGAAAAACAAATACCCTATGAAGAAAATATTAGAAGAACATTAAGTTCTAATATAATTGTTGATATAACTAAAGAAAACCAATCTGGCTGGACTCTTCGGATACTCGAAGCATTATTTTTCAATAAAAAATTAATTACTAATAATATAAATATACTTGGTTCAGAAATCTATAGTGAGTCTCGCTTCTTTATAATAGGTCATGATGATTGGGATACGTTAGAGTATTTTATTAACTCATCTGTTAAACCAATGGATTATGATAGTTTATATAAATTCAGTCCTGATAAAATGATGTCAATAATTGTTTCTGATTTTATAGACAAATAAAACATTAAAACAGTGAGTTTTACTCAATTAATGAGAATTCCTATGAAAATAGCGTTTATCGGCGAAGCTGTTTCAGGATTTGGCGGTATGGAAACAGTCATTCGAGATGTTATTACCACCTTCAGACAACAAAATATCCAAAGTGAAATGTTTTTCTTTTGTCGTAACGACAAAATGGATAAGGGATGGCTGCAAGGTATTAAGTACTCGTGTTCATTTTCCAACATTCGCTTAGGTTTTTTACGTCGGGCGAAGCATATTCATGCTTTAAGCAAATGGCTTCAGGATTATCAGCCAGATGTTGTTATTTGTATTGATGTGATCTCATGTTTGTATGCGGCAAAAGCGCGTAAAAAATCTGGAGTTGATGTACCTGTATTTTCATGGCCGCATTTTTCTTTAGATCATAAAAAACATGCTGAATATATCACCTGTGCCGACTATCATTTAGCAATCAGCTCCGGTATTAAACAACAAATGATTAATCGGGGTGTACCAGAATCGACGATAAACGTTATTTTTAACCCTGTCGAAGCGAAAGATTCCGTCATTCCCGCACCCGAGGAAGGTGAAACGGCAACCTTCATTTATGTCGGGCGCATGAAATTCGAAGGTCAAAAGCGCGTAAAAGATCTGCTTGATGGCTTATCACAAGTGCAAGGTGACTGGAAACTTCATGTATTGGGAGATGGTTCCGATTTCGAAAAATGCCAGGCTTATGGTAGAGAGTTAAATATTGATGATCGAATTGTCTGGTATGGTTGGCAACAACATCCCTGGGAATTAGTTCAGCAAGATATTAAAAAAGTGAGTGCGTTATTACTCACGTCATCTTTTGAAGGTTTCCCTATGACTCTACTTGAAGCCTTATCGTGGGGGATTCCTTGTATCAGTGCAGATTGTATCTCCGGGCCTGCTGACATCATCCAGCCTGATGTTAATGGTCATTTATATCAACCGGGGAATATAACCGGTTTTGTCGCTCTTCTCAATAAATACATAGCCGGCGAAATTCACATCGCACATGAAAAAATTCCGGCATCGATTGATAAGTTTTACCAGCAGAAATATTACGACAGATTACAAAAGATAATTATTTCTGTTATTTCCCGGAGGAAATGATGCAGCAGGTTTTTTTCCAGGAGACTGAGTTTCTCAATTCAGTTATTGATTACAACTATAAAGTGGAAACAGAAAATCTTTGTCTGGATATTGCTTATGGAACTGACAAAAATTTTCTTTTTGGTTGCGGAATTTCGATTGCTTCAATATTAAAATATAATGAAGGAAATCGCTTATGTTTCCATATTTTCACTGATTATTTTTGTGAAGATGAACAGAAATATTTTGATGCTCTGGCTCAGCAATATAAAACCCGGATTAAGGTATATTTAATTAATGGCGATCGGCTCCGTTCATTGCCAAGTACCAAGAACTGGACTCATGCAATTTATTTTCGTTTTGTTATTGCAGATTACTTTATCAATAAAACACCTAAAGTTCTATATCTGGATGCAGATATCATTTGTCAGGGAACTATAGAACCACTTATTAATTTCACGTTTCCTGATCATACAGTCGCAATGGTTGTTACCGAAGGACAAAATGACTGGTGGGAAAAACGTGCACATTCGTTAGGTGTTGTGGGGATTGCTAAAGGTTATTTTAACTCTGGTTTTTTATTGATCAATACTAACCAATGGGCAGTTGAGCAGGTTTCTGCACGAGCCATTGCAATGTTAAATGATCCAGAAATAGTAAAAAAAATAACACATCCTGATCAGGATGTATTAAATATGCTACTGGCAGATAAACTTATTTTTGCTGATATAAAATACAATACACAGTTTAGCTTAAATTATCAGCTCAAAGAAAGTTTTAAAAATCCAGTAACCAGCGATACTATTTTTATCCATTATATTGGTCCGACCAAGCCCTGGCATGATTGGGCCTGGGATTATCCTGTATCACAAGCCTTTATGGAGGCAAAAAATGCTTCGCCATGGAAGAATACGGCGTTGCTGAAACCAAACAATAGCAATCAATTAAGGTATAGCGCAAAACATATGCTGAAAAAGCATAGATATCTAAAAGGATTTAGCAATTATCTTTTCTATTTTGTTAAAAAGATAAAGCATTAAACTGGGAATCTATAAAGTAATGATATAAGGGTAGCCCTGTGGACTCATTTCCTGCCATAGAGATAGATAAAGTTAAAGCCTGGGATTTTAGGCTAACTAATAAAAATACTTCTGAATGTTTAAATGTTGCCTATGGTGTCGATGCTAATTATCTTGATGGTGTAGGTGTTTCTATCACATCAATTGTCCTAAATAATCGACATATTAATCTTGATTTTTATATTATTGCTGATGTTTATAATGATGATTTTTTTCAAAAGGTCGAAAAACTTGCAAGGCAGTACCAATTAAGAATCACGCTTTATAGAATTAATACTGATAAGCTTCAGTGCTTGCCTTGTACACAGGTCTGGTCAAGAGCAATGTACTTTCGTTTGTTTGCGTTTCAATTATTGGGTCTGACGCTTGATCGTTTACTTTATCTTGATGCGGATGTTGTTTGTAAGGGTGATATTAGCCAACTACTGCATCTGGATTTAAACGGAGCGGTGGCTGCTGTTGTTAAAGATGTTGAGCCAATGCAGGAAAAAGCGGTATCCAGGTTGTCTGATCCTGAACTACGGGGACACTACTTTAATTCAGGAGTAGTTTATTTAGACTTAAAGAAATGGGTTAATGCAAAACTAACAGAGAAAGCATTATCTATTCTTATGAGTAAAGATAATGTTTATAAATATCCTGATCAAGATGTTATGAATGTTTTATTGAAAGGGATGACAATATTTTTGCCTCGTGAATTCAATACTATTTATACCATTAAAAGCGAATTAAAAGATAAAACACATCAAAACTATAAAAAGTTGATTACAGAGAACACGCTTCTCATCCATTATACAGGAGCAACTAAACCGTGGCATAAATGGGCAATTTATCCATCGGTAAAATATTTTAAAATAGCGTTAGATAATTCGCCATGGAAAAATGATTCTCCCAGAGATGCAAAATCAGTTATCGAATTTAAGAAAAGATATAAGCATTTGTTAGTCCAGCATCATTACGTAACCGGTGTTATAGCAGGGGTCCGTTATCTTTACCGAAAATATTACAGTAAATAACCTTTAATTGGCTTATCATGATTCAGAAAAATAAGATTAAAGATTTTGTTGTTTTTACTGATGACAACAATTCAAAGTACCTCAATGTATTAAATGACTTTTTATCTTATAATATTAAGATCATCAAAGTGTTTCGTTCTATTGATGATACAAAAGTCATGCTTATTGACACCGATTACGGTAAGTTGGTGCTTAAGGTATTTTCTCCAAAAATTAAACGCAACGAGCGGTTTTTTAAATCTCTATTAAAAGGTGATTATTACGAACGCCTTTTTGAACAAACCCAAAAAGTGCGAAATGAAGGCTTACATACTCTCAACGATTTTTATTTATTAGCAGAGAGAAAAACCTTACGATTTGTCCATACATATATCATGCTTATCGAGTATATTGATGGCATAGAGTTGTGTGATATGCCCGATATTGATGATGTGCTAAAAAATAAAATTCAGCAATCAATTAATGCCTTGCATCAACATGGCATGGTTTCTGGTGATCCTCATCGTGGTAATTTCATTATAAAAAATGGTGAAGTTCGAATTATTGATCTCTCCGGGAAACGTGCTTCAGCGCAGCGGAAAGCGAAAGACCGTCTTGATTTAGAGCGTCATTACGGTATTAAAAATGAGATTAAGGATCTTGGTTATTATCTTTTAGTTTATCGTAAAAAAATGCGCAATATTATGCGGCGTTTGAAAGGAAAACCAGCACGCTAAAGCAGAAATATCCCACAATTACGCGTCTTCGTTAGGCATTTTTATACGGAGTTATTTATTTCACAGGTTTATCATGAAGAATATTCGATACATTGACAAAAAAGATGTTGAAAACCTGATTGAAAATAAAACATCTAATGATGTTATTATTTTTCTATCTGGCCCCACATCGCAAAAGACACCTTTGTCGGTATTACGGGCAAAGGATATTATTGCTGTCAATGGTTCAGCACAATATCTGTTAAGTCATAATATTATTCCTTTTATTTATGTACTTACAGATGTTCGCTTTTTACATCAACGTCGTGATGATTTTTACAATTTTAGCCAAAGAAGCCGTTATACTATCGTAAACGTTGACGTTTATGAACACGCCTCCGAAGAAGATAAACTTTATATCCTCCAGAACTGTCTTATATTACGGTCTTTTTATCGCCGGGAAAAAGGTGGTTTTATAAAGAAGATTAAATTTAATATTTTGAGCCAAATTCACAAAGAACTGCTGATCTCTGTACCGTTGTCTAAAAAAGGTCGTCTGGTTGGATTTTGCAAGGACATTAGTCTTGGTTATTGTTCATGCCATACTATTGCCTTTGCTGCAATCCAGATAGCATATTCACTAAAGTATGCGCGGATTATTTGTTCAGGTCTGGATTTGACGGGTAGCTGTTCGCGTTTCTATGATGAAAATAAGAATCCTATGCCCTCGGAATTGAGTAGGGATTTATTTAAAATCTTGCCATTTTTCCGTTTTATGCATGATAATGTAAAAGATATTAATATTTATAATTTGTCTGATGATACGGCTATTTCTTACGATGTAATTCCATTTATTAAACTTCAAGATATCAGTACAGAAGAATCAAAGGATAGGACAAGAAAAAAAATACAATATAAAGCTTCAACTGATTCTTATGCTAATTAATCATCCTGAAACTAAAATAATATGGTATAAAAATGCGTTTAGGTACTTTTCATAAAAAGAAAAGGTTTTATATAAACAAAATCAAGATTAATTTTCTTGCTTTTTTATTTCGTAAGAAAATCAATCATCAAGTTACAGAACCAGCGCAAGTTAAATCATGCCTTATCATTCATGATAATAACAAACTCGGTGATTTAATTGTATTAAGTTCGATTTATCGTGAACTTTACAGTAAAGGGGTTAAAATAACCATTCTTACAAATAGAAAGGGTGGGGAGTTTCTCTCTAATAATAAAAATATATTTGAGTTCTGTATTAAAGAATCAATGGGTTCCTTTAAAATGCTTAGTCTATGTAAGCATCTGCGGAATTTACAGTTCGATATTGTATTAGACCCCTTTGAGACTATGCCTTCATTTAAGCATAGTTTAATATTATCAAGTTTTAAAGATTCTTACATTCTGGGTTTCGATCAATGGTATAAGCGTTACTATTCATTTTATCATCCCCACGATGAATATTTAAAAGAACACATGAGTACACGAGCAATAGAAATACTGAAGCATATTTATGGTGAGGGTGAATTTTCCACCGACTACGACTTGCATTTACCTGTAGATGTTGAAAATAAAATAAAAAATTTTATTGGGAATACAAGAATAGTCATCATTAACCCATTCGGTGCAAAAAAAATATGCCGACTTACGTTTGAGCAAATAAAAGTTATATATCAAGAGGTGAAATCACAGTTTGAAAATTATCGAGTGATATTTACCGGGTTACCGCAAGATTTATTGACAATACCAATACCTGAAATTGAAACACTGCCATTTTCAGAGTTTATTTATACTGTTGCGTTGACCAGGTATAGTGATTTTGTTATTTCTGTTGATACAGCTCTTGTTCATATCGCTGCGGCTTATCATAAACCAACGCTTGCATTTTATCCTAATTCACGTAGTCCAGAATATCCCTCACACTTAATTTGGGCCCCGAATAATAATCAATCTATACAAATAGTATCACCAACATTTACGGTAAAAGATATCGGTACTGAAACTTTAACTGATTCAGTAAAGAGATTAAGTTGTATAGATAAGAAGTGAGTTTTAACTCACTTCTTATCTTGTCTATTCTTGATTAATAGTATTTTTGCAATTATTAATAACGAGTAAGAGGGCTATAGCGGATATAACGATAATCGGAATGCTGCGAGCCCATATGATCACATCACTTAGCCCAACTCCCACTACACCAAGCGTTAATATCAACAAACCCAATGCGCGTTTTTTATATGCTGTATAAAATAGTGAAAAATAGAGGAAAAGGGTGGAAAAAATCCCCATCAGACCTTTCAGTGACGCTGTTTCAATTATCTCATTATGTAGGTGTACGTTAGCAAAATCCAATGCCCCTCTTAGTCTATTGTTTTCTGCGACTAATAAATTCATACTTTCAGCGCGCGACTCTGCAGATCTAAATGAAAAAGGCGATTCTTTGAATAAATCAAAACCAATTTCGTACATTGCCAGTCTTGCACCTAATGAAGTCACGCTATTAGAATTGGTATAACTGTTTAAATCATTTAATGCTTCGTTATAGCGATATTGAATTGGTTTATTAAATATAATTACAACACTGGCCAATATGGCAATTAGTAGAACGATAGCAGAAGTGAATTTTTTTGGGGATTTGTTGTAATATGTAATTAGTGCAACAGCACAAATTACAGGGAACAGGAGTAGAGTTGCTCTGGTTTGTGTCAGTGCCAGAACATAAAATACCGCACAACTATTTAATAAAAATAAAAAAGGATGGTTTTTTTTAGTATAAAGAATTGCAACACCACTAACTATTCCTATTAGCATTGTTGAATATGCCGCACCTGTAGCCGCTCCTATACCAAAAGAAATACGGTCATAGTCATGAATACTATTAATATAAAATGCATATGCGGCAATTACAAATGACAGAGAGTACAAAAAATATAATGCAATTTCTTTTTTTTGTTTTATTTTACTGGTAAGAGCTAGAAAAACAATAAAAGAGCCAAATAAAAATATTTTAGCAGTATTTAAGTAATTATGATAAGTAGATCGAAATGGCGAATTGTCTACTTTAAATAAAGAATACCAAATTAAATCAAGTGCTCCTATAAAAAATATAGAGAGGGGAAGAATAGAATCCTTTAGACGATAATTTTGTTTGTTGCCGCGTAAAATTAATGACAATAAACCAACTATAGCTGTGATATTGTATACCTTTATGCTTAAGGTATTATCTATTAATGCAATTACTAATGAAAAAAAACATAAAATATAAGTCATAATCTCTAAAATTATAGATGATTTTAGAGCGTAAGGTTTCCATGATTGGAGTTTAATGAAGGTTGGCATGTTTTACCTTTATAATGATGATAATTTTTCCAAAACTGCTTGACCGTTGAGATTAATTAAACTTTTCCCCGGCGCCCTACAAACCACCTGATTCTTCCCATATCCGCCAATTAATCCCGGATCGGTCGGTCCATATACAGTAATATTGGGTTTATCCAGAGCCGCAGTTAAATGGCTTAATCCCGTATCCACCGAAACCACGAATTTCGCCCCGGCCAGCACGCTGGCAACACCTTCCAGACTCATCTTCGGCAATACGTCGACATAATCAAATCCTTCTGCCAGCCTTTTCGCCCGCGCTTCTTCATGTGGCGCGCCCCAGGGAAGTTTAATGCGAATCCCTGAACCTGCCAGTAAACCAATTAATTCTCGCCAGTGTTCTTCCGGCCAGTGTTTATCATCACGGGTCGTCGCATGAAGAAATACGGCATATTCGCCAGCATCCGTCGGCAGGTTAGCCAGGAAATGCTGCGCAATGGCATAGTCGCCCTGAGTCTGTGGTTTGCTGTAACCCAGGCTTTTGGCAAACAGCTCACGGGTGCGCTCTACGGCGTGCTGCTGTTTTGCAATATGATGCTTGCGATTGTAAAACAGGCTTGCCAGTGGTTCGCGAGCGGTTTGCCAGTCCATTCCATGCTTAATACCATGCGCCAGACGTGTCACCAGCGCGGCACTTTTTACCAGCCCTTGCGCATCAATAATCGCGTCATAGTTTTCTGCCTGTAGCGTTTCACGAAACGCTTTCCGCTCCGCTTTAATAGGGGCAGAAAACCACGCTTTACGCCAGCGACGTATCGCTACCGGAATAACCCGTTCAACGGCGGCGTGCCAGGAAGGGATCTGTGCAAAGCCTTCTTCCACCACCCAATCAAACTTTATTCCAGGGATTGCCTGCTGTGCATCGGTTAGCGCGGGCAGCGTATGGAGGATATCGCCCATCGACGATGTTTTAACGATCAAAACCCGCATCCGTCAGGCTTCCTCTTGTAACAACAGTGCGTTGAGTTCTTCCAGCACGCGCTGTGGCGTAATGTCGATCAGACTCTGGTGATACCCTTCTGCGGCATCGCCTTTACGCACTTTGTGGTAGCCTGTAATCAGACGAATTACTCGCGCTTTATGAGAAAGCGGCGGCGTAAAGTCCGGGCTGCTTGGCCCATACAGTGCGACCAGCGGACGATTCAGTGCTGCTGCGACGTGCATCAGACCAGAATCGTTGGTGACAATGGCTTTACAGGCCGCAATCAGAATAACGGCTTGATCAAGCTGTGTTTCTCCCGCCAGATTACGACACCATGCCTGCTGCTCGGTATTCAGTGCAGCGAGTATCTCATTGCCCGCCTCATGATCTTTCGCCGAACCAAACAGAACCACCTGATAACCTTCATCAATTAGCTGCTTTGCCAGTTCTGCGTAATGGTAGTGCGGCCAGCGTTTTGCCGGGCCAAACTCCGCGCCCGGGCAAAAGCCAATCATCGGACGTTCTGATGAGAGGGAAAATTGGTTACAGGTATACGATTTTTCACCTTCGCTCACCTGCAATTGCGGCCATAACAACGGTTTTGGTAGATCTTGTGCGGTACGCATTACGCCTTTGTCATAGGCCAGCGCGACATAGCGTTCCACCATTAGCGGCCAGTCTTCTTTATCAAGCACGCGCACGTCGTTGAGTAAACCGTAGCGCATTTCACCGCGCCAGCCGGTGCGATGTGGAATCCCTGCGAAGAAAGGCACTAATGCGGATTTAAAGGAGTTGGGTAAAACGTAGGCGCGGTCGTAACGTTTTTCGCGCAGGCTATGTCCCAGCTTACGGCGTTCGCTGATCTCCAGCGCCCCGTGACCGAGGGGCATAGGGATAGCTTCGTTAACTTCCGGCATCCGCGACAATAACGGACGGCACCACGCCGGTGCCATCACGTCGATTATCGCCTGGGGATAGCGCGCCTGGAGCGTGCGATAGAGACTTTGCGACATCATCATGTCGCCAACCCAAGACGGGCCTATCACCAAAATCTTCATAGTTACGCGTCGCGATTCAGCCAGGCCATATATTCCGTTACACCTTCAGCAACGGTTTTGAACGGTTTGTCGTAACCCGCCGCGCGCAGATTAGTCAGATCCGCCTGAGTAAACGCCTGATAGCGGCCTTTCAGTTTATCCGGGAACGGAATGTATTCGATCTGACCTTTCTTGTGATAAGCAAGCGTAGCATCCGCTACTGCCTGGAAGGATTCTGCACGACCAGTACCGAGGTTGAAGATGCCGGAAACGCCATTTTCCAGGAACCACAGATTCACATCTGCCACGTCGCCCACGTAGACGAAGTCGCGTTTAAAGTTCTCGCTACCTTCGAACAGTTTCGGTGATTCACCGTTGTTAAGCTGGGTGTTGAGATGGAAAGCGACGCTCGCCATGCTGCCTTTATGACCTTCACGCGGCCCATAAACGTTGAAATAGCGGAAGCCAACAATCTGCGAGTTCGCTTCTGGCAGAATTTGACGAACATATTCATCAAACAGGAATTTTGAGTAACCGTAGACGTTCAGTGGTTTTTCGTATTCGCGGGATTCAATAAAGTCGGAGGTACGTCCGCCATAGGTCGCTGCGGAAGATGCATACAGGAACGGAATTTCGCGCTCCAGACAGTAGTGCAGCAGCTCTTTGGAGTATTGATAGTTGTTATCCATCATATACTTGCCATCCCACTCGGTGGTGGAGGAGCAGGCACCTTCGTGGAAAATCGCTTCGACATCGCCGAACTCTTCGCCAGCCATAATCTGGATCAGGAAGTCTTCCTTATCCATATAGTCCGCGATATTCAGATCCACCAGGTTCACAAACTTGGTGCCGTCTTTCAGGTTGTCCACCACCAGAATATCGGTGATGCCTTTATCATTCAGGGCCTTAACGATGTTGCTGCCGATAAAGCCCGCGCCGCCGGTAACGATGATCATAACTGTAACCTTCGAATTATGGAGTCAGAGACAATCTCAGACACGAATACTTCTATCATATCACTACACGACGTTGGCTTCAGCCATTCGCCGAAAGTGAGAGTGATGGGCGTTATTTATTCTAAATTTTACAGAAGTGTTAACGCGTCATCTCGTCGCGACCTATAAGTTTGGGTAATATGTGCTGGAATTTGCCCTGTCTGGAGAATCGCAATGCGTGGAGAATTTTATCAGCAGTTAACCAACGACCTGGAAACCGCACGGGCGGAAGGGTTGTTTAAAGAAGAGCGCATTATCACGTCTGCGCAGCAAGCAGACATCACTGTGGCTGATGGAAGCCACGTCATCAACTTTTGTGCCAATAACTATCTTGGGTTGGCGAACCACCCAGAGCTGATTGCGGCGGCAAAAGCGGGAATGGATTCTCATGGTTTCGGCATGGCTTCAGTACGTTTTATCTGCGGCACTCAGGATAGCCATAAAGAGCTTGAGCAGAAACTGGCGGCATTCCTGGGTATGGAAGATGCGATTCTCTACTCTTCCTGTTTTGATGCCAACGGCGGCCTGTTTGAAACGCTGCTGGGCGCGGAAGACGCCATTATCTCCGACGCACTGAACCACGCGTCTATTATTGATGGTGTGCGTCTGTGCAAAGCCAAACGCTATCGCTACGCCAACAATAATATGCAGGAGCTGGAAGCGTGCCTGAAAGAGGCGCGTGAAGCCGGGGCGCGTCATGTGCTGATCGCCACCGACGGCGTGTTCTCGATGGACGGCGTGATTGCCAACCTGAAAGACGTTTGCGATTTGGCAGATATTTACGATGCGCTGGTGATGGTGGATGACTCCCACGCGGTTGGTTTTGTCGGTGAAAACGGTCGTGGTTCCCATGAATACTGCGATGTGATGGGTCGTGTCGATATTATCACCGGCACGCTGGGTAAAGCCTTAGGTGGTGCTTCCGGCGGTTACACTGCGGCGCGCAAAGAAGTGGTTGAGTGGCTGCGCCAGCGTTCTCGTCCGTACCTGTTCTCCAACTCACTGGCACCAGCCATTGTCGCCGCCTCCATCAAAGTGCTGGAGATGGTCGAAGCGGGCAGCGAACTGCGTGACCGCCTGTGGGCTAACGCGCGTCAGTTCCGTGAGCAAATGTCGGCGGCGGGCTTTACCCTGGCGGGAGCCGATCACGCCATTATTCCGGTCATGCTTGGCGATGCGGTAGTGGCGCAAAAATTTGCCCGCGAGCTGCAAAAAGAGGGCATTTACGTCACCGGTTTCTTCTATCCGGTCGTACCGAAAGGTCAGGCGCGTATTCGAACCCAGATGTCTGCGGCGCATACCCCTGAGCAAATTACGCGTGCGGTAGAAGCGTTCACGCGTATTGGTAAACAACTGGGCGTAATCGCCTGAGTGAGGATGTGAGATGAAAGCGTTATCCAAACTGAAAGCGGAAGAGGGCATCTGGATGACCGACGTTCCTGAACCGGAACTCGGGCATAACGATCTGCTGATTAAAATCCGTAAAACAGCCATCTGCGGGACTGACGTTCACATCTATAACTGGGATGAGTGGTCGCAAAAAACCATCCCGGTGCCGATGGTCGTAGGCCATGAATATGTCGGTGAAGTGGTAGGTATTGGTCAGGAAGTGAAAGGCTTCCAGATTGGCGATCGCGTGTCTGGCGAAGGTCATATCACTTGTGGTCACTGTCGCAACTGTCGCGGCGGTCGTACCCATCTGTGCCGTAATACGGTGGGCGTTGGCGTTAACCGTCCAGGATGTTTCGCCGAGTATCTGGTGATCCCAGCCTTCAACGCCTTCAAAATTCCCGACAATATCTCCGACGACCTGGCTTCCATTTTTGATCCCTTCGGTAACGCCGTGCATACCGCGCTGTCGTTTGATTTAGTGGGCGAAGATGTTCTGGTTTCTGGTGCAGGCCCGATTGGTATTATGGCGGCGGCGGTGGCGAAACATGTTGGCGCGCGTAATGTGGTTATCACCGACGTTAATGAATATCGTCTCGAACTGGCGCGCAAAATGGGTATCACGCGCGCGGTTAACGTCGCGAAAGAAAATCTCAATGACGTGATGGCGGAGCTAGGCATGACCGAAGGCTTTGATGTCGGTCTGGAAATGTCCGGTGCGCCGCCAGCGTTTCGTACCATGCTCGACACCATGAACCACGGCGGTCGTATTGCGATGCTGGGTATTCCACCTTCTGACATGTCGATCGACTGGACAAAAGTGATCTTTAAAGGCTTGTTCATTAAAGGCATTTACGGTCGTGAGATGTTCGAAACCTGGTACAAGATGGCGGCGTTGATTCAGTCTGGTCTGGATCTCTCACCAATCATTACCCATCGTTTCTCCATCGATGATTTCCAGAAGGGCTTTGACGCCATGCGTTCGGGCCAGTCCGGGAAAGTTATTCTGAGCTGGGATTAACACGAACAAGGGCTGGTATTCCAGCCCTTTTGCCTGAGGATAATCCGTTAAATATGTAAAATCCTGTCAGTGTAATAAAGATATCGTAATTGCGCTGATCTCTTATATAGCTGCTCTCATTATCTCTCTACTCTGAAGTGACTCTCTCACCTGTAAAAATAATATCTCACAGGCTTAATAGTTTCTTAATACAAAGCCTGTAAAACGTCAGGATAACTTCAGAGGTCGTCGGTAATTTATGATGAACAGCACCAATAAACTTAGTGTTATTATCCCGTTATATAATGCGGGCGATGATTTCCGCACTTGTATGGAATCTTTAATCGCGCAAACCTGGACTGCTCTGGAAATCATTATTATTAACGATGGTTCAACGGATAATTCTGTTGAAATAGCAAAGCATTACGCAGAAAACTTTCCTCACGTTCGTTTGTTGCATCAGGCGAATGCTGGCGCATCGGTGGCGCGTAATCGCGGGATCGAGGCAGCGACGGGCAAATATGTTGCTTTTGTCGATGCTGATGATGAAGTCTATCCCACCATGTACGAAACGCTGATGACAATGGCGTTAGATGACGATCTCGATGTGGCGCAGTGCAATGCTGACTGGTGTTTTCGTGAAACGGGAGAAACCTGGCAATCTATCCCCATCGATCGCCTTCGCTCAACCGGCGTATTAACCGGCCCGGACTGGCTGCGGATGGGACTTTCTTCTCGCCGCTGGACTCACGTTGTCTGGATGGGTATTTATCGCCGCGACGTTATTGTGAAAAATAACATTAAATTTATTGTTGGATTACATCATCAGGATATTGTATGGACAACAGAATTTATGTTTAATGCGCTGCGTGTGCGATATACCGAACAATCGTTATATAAATATTATCTGCATAATACGTCAGTGAGTCGGTTGAATCGACAAGGGAATAAAAATCTTAATTATCAACGGCACTATATTAAAATTACCCGCCTGCTGGAGAAATTAAATAGAAATTATGCCGACAAAATTACGATTTATCCGGAATTTCATCAACAAATAACTTACGAAGCATTGCGCGTTTGCCATGCGGTGCGCAAAGAGCCGGATATTATTACCCGCCAGCGGATGATTGCCGAGATATTTACTTCCGGCATGTATAAACGTCTGATTACTAATGTCCGCAGCGTAAAGGTAGGTTATCAGGCATTACTGTGGTCTTTCCGCTTATGGCAATGGCGCGACAAAACACGGTCGCACCATCGCATTACGCGCAGCGCCTTTAATTTGCGCTAGCGTTAAACTTCGCCGCTTCGGGCTGTTTGCCCCAGCCCTGCCACTGATGCTGGAAGTAAACGATCAGCGTGCTTTGGCTGATGCTTTCGCTTAATACTTCAAAGAAGCGATTAGCATAAACAGGTTCTATCGGTTTCTTCGGTTTGCACAGCTTCACGCCACGGAACGGATTACGCGGTGCGTCGGGCACAGTGTTCTTCGGCGGTGTAGACGTATCGACCTGCGGTTCATTCAGCAAGCTGCTGGCTTTCACCAGCGTAATGTCTGGCGGCAGGTTATAAACCATCTGTTGCAATACGCGAACTGTTGAAGGGTGAGGATGACCAATGGCGATGGTTGAACCGTTGCGACGCGCCAGGTCAATTGCGCGATTGAACTGCATACGGATGTCCGCTTCGTTCTGGGAATCATCGAGAAACACTTTCCGTTTGATGACTTTTACGCCAGTACCTTGTGCGGCGCGCATCGCCTGGGTATTACCGATAGTCACACTGTCGAGGAAGTAAAGATTGTAACGCTCCAGCGCCTGCATCACTTTCTGCATACCAAAAAGGTTAGAGGTCATCTTGCTGCCCATGTGGTTGTTGATCCCCACGGCATAGGGCACGTTATTGACCGCGCTGCGAATAATGCGCTCAATCTCGTCGCTGCTCATCTCCGGGCGCAGCGTATTTTTCTCCAGCGGCTGCTTACTCAGCGGTGCCATCGGTAGATGAATCAATACTTCGTGACCGCTGTTATGCGCTTTAGTCGCCATCTCTCTGGCGTGTGGCGAGTCGGGTAACACGGCGACAGAGATAGCGGAGGGCATCGCCAGCACCTGGTTTTCGTTGTGCGGGCGATAACCAAAATCATCAATGACGATGGCAAGTTTGCCAGCAAGTACAGGGGAGGAGAGAGCCAACAGAGCGGCAAATGCAAGAACGTTACGACGAAATGGAAACAAAACTTATCTTCCCAACCACGGCTGTGGATTGACCGCCTGACCCTGGCGGCGAATTTCGAAATAGAGTGAAGGCCGACCCTGACCGCCACTGCTGCCCACCAGTGCAATTGGCTGACCCGCGCGAACCTGCGAACCAACGCTCACCAGTGCGCTCTGATTATAGCCATAAAGGCTCATATCGCCTTTACCGTGCTCAACCACCACCACCAGGCCGTAGCCTTGCAGCCAGTCAGCCAGAATCACCCGACCGTCGGCAATCGCTTTAACTTCAGTACCTTCAGAGGCACCAATCACCATCCCTTTCCAGCGCAGCTCACCCTGTAGCTGTTCGCCATAGCGGTGCAGCGTCGGCCCGCGAACCGGCCAGAATGCCTGACCACGCGGCGCACCCAGACCACCGGTTCGGGACATCAGTGATTTTTCGCTTTCAGTCGGTTTGTAGGTGGTGCCTTTGCGCGTCGCTTCTTTTTGCCTGTCGCGAACAGCCTGAGCCTCACGCGCTTCTCGTTCAGCACGTGCTTTCGCTGCCGCTTCTGCACGAGCAATGCTATTGCGCAGACGAGATTCGTTGGCGCGCAGTTCACTTAGCTGCTGCTGACCTTGTTGAATGGAAGACTCCAGCCCTGCCAGCGTCTTCTTACGCTCGTTCAGCGCCTGGGTCAGCTTCGCCTGCTGAGCGCGTTGTTCGTATAACAGCGTTTGTTGCTCGCTCTGTTTCTCTTCCAGCTCGGCGCGCTGCATGGCGACTTCTGCGCGTGTTTGCTTCAGTTCGGCGATGGTTTCTTGTCGCGCCTGGTTGAGATAGCCGAAATAAGCCTGTAAACGCTGACCGCGCTGGCTTTCTTCACCGCTGAGAATGAGCTGTATACCCGTATGCTCACCCTGGCGAAATGCGGCGTCCAGTTGCGCAGCGAGACTGCGTTCCTGAGCCGCTTTTTGCTGTTCCAGTTTGGCAATCGAGGCGTTCATCTCATCAATCTGTTTATTCAGTTGATTGAGAGTATTTTGCGTTTCGCGCAGCTTACGAGTGGCTTCGGAGATCGCCTCTTCCTGCTTTTTCAATTGTGCCAGCAGGCTTGAGCGTTGTTGCTGTTGTTGGCGTACCGCACGCTCTTTGGCAGCGATATCAGCCTGAATAGACTTGAGTTGGTCACGGTCATCCGCGTGGGCAGAAAAAGTGCACAACAATACGCCAGCGCAAAGAACGCTGGCGTAAATGATGGGCCTGACTGCAAACCTGCGCGGTTTCGTGGCCCGTGTCATGGTATTAATCGCCTTTCCCCTCATGGGGAGGGATTATTCCACGATGAACAGCGGCTTACCAGTCATCTCTTGCGGGATTTCCATACCCATTAAAGAGAGCATGGTCGGCGCGATGTCAGAAAGTTTGCCACCTTCAACTGCTTTCACGTTCTTATCGCCAACGTAAATCAGCGGAACAGGCAGGTTGGTATGCGCCGTGTGAGCCTGACCAGTAGCCGGATCGCGCATCTGTTCAGCGTTACCGTGGTCAGCGGTGATTAGCAGTTGTCCACCCACGGACTCAACAGCTTTGGTCACTTCTGCCACGCAGTGATCCAGTGCTTCAACCGCTTTAACCGCAGCTTCCATCACCCCGGTGTGACCTACCATGTCGCCGTTCGGATAGTTACAGATGATGGTGTCGTATTTGCCGCTCTTAATTGCCGCAACCAGCTTCTCGGTCAGTTCAGCGGAACTCATTTCCGGCTGCAAATCGTAAGTAGCCACTTTCGGTGAGTTGATCAGAATGCGATCTTCGCCTTTGAACGACTCTTCTACGCCACCGTTGAAGAAGAAAGTGACGTGGGCATATTTTTCGGTTTCGGAAATACGCAGCTGAGTTTTGTCGTTTTTCGCCATCCACTCGCCGAAGGTGTTAACCAGAGAGGCTGGTGGGTAAGCAACGGCGGTTTTGATGTCGGCGGCGTATTCGGTCAGCATCACGAAATCGATGTTAACCACTTTCTTACGCGCGAAGCCGTCGAAATCAGCGTTTACAAATGCACGAGTGATTTCACGCGCGCGGTCAGCGCGGAAGTTCATGAAAATCAGCGCATCGCCGTCTTCCATCGCTGCATCTGGCTGGCCTTCAGCACGAATAACGGTCGCTTTCACGAACTCGTCGTTTTCGTCGCGAGCATAAGCGGCCTGCAAACCAGCAACGGCGGTATCAGCCTGGAACTCACCCTGCGCCAGAGTCAGCAGGTCATAAGCTTTTTCAACGCGATCCCAACGGTTATCGCGATCCATCGCGTAGTAACGACCAATGATGGACGCTACGCGGCCTTTACCCAGCGCGGCAAATTTCTCTTCGAATTTTTTCAGCGAGGATTCAGCACTGCGCGGTGGGGTGTCACGACCGTCAAGGAATGCGTGCAGGTAGATTTTCTCTGCGCCACGTTCAGCTGCCAGCTCTACCATTGCCATGATGTGATCTTCGTGGCTGTGTACACCGCCTGCGGAGAGCAGACCCATGATGTGTACCGCTTTGCCCGCGTTTTTCGCTTTATCTACCGCGCCAGTCAGCGTCGGGTTGGCGAAGAAAGCGCGATCTTTGATTTCAACGTCCAGACGAGTCAGGTCCTGATACACGATGCGGCCGGCACCCAGGTTAACGTGACCTACTTCGGAGTTACCCATCTGACGGTCAGGCAGACCGACTTCCAGACCGGAAGCGTCGATCAGGGTATGCGGACGATTGGCCCACAGTGCATCCATTACCGGGGTTTTAGCACTAAAAATGGCGTTATCCTGCTGTTCTTCGCGATAGCCATAGCCATCCAGAATCACCAGTACCATAGGTTTTTTAGAAACCGACATTGCGACAACCTCATACTCAAGAGTCAAAATTTGCGTAATTTTACTACAGCTGAATCGATAAAATAGCCTCTGAAGATCAAAATATACGACCGCTCGCGGCAAGCTGATGCCAGATTTGCGATTTTTTTTCGTAGCGTGCCGCAAAATTGCATTCCAGTGCACGCGCTGGCTGTATTTGCCGCAACGCGCAGGTATACTCCTTCCCTGGTTTTTAATCACTACGTCGGGAGTTATTACCCCCCATGCAAGAAATTATGCAATTTGTTGGCCGTCATCCCATACTGAGTATCGCCTGGATCGCGTTACTGGTGGCGGTTCTTGTTACTACGTTTAAGAGCCTGACCTCGAAAGTGAAGGTAATTACTCGTGGTGAAGCTACGCGTCTGATCAACAAAGAAGACGCAGTGGTTGTGGATTTACGTCAGCGTGATGACTTCCGTAAAGGCCATATCGCAGGTTCTATCAATCTGTTGCCGAGCGAAATCAAAGCCAACAATGTTGGTGAACTTGAGAAGCACAAAGACAAACCGGTTATCGTGGTAGACGGTTCTGGTATGCAGTGCCAGGAGCCTGCAAACGCGCTGACGAAAGCAGGGTTTGCGCAAGTATTCGTGCTGAAAGAAGGCGTCGCTGGCTGGGCTGGTGAAAACTTGCCTCTGGTGCGCGGCAAATAATTTACCTGTCATCTTTCATGCCGCAGGCAGTTAGCTGTAATTAGACCCCCAGCGACTTATTGATATAAGCTTCTGGGGACACACTATTTGTCGCTACCCTGCAACATAAAACTACAGGTAAAAAAACAGGAGCTAAGTTATGGCCAATGTTGAAATCTATACCAAAGAAACCTGCCCGTATTGCCATCGTGCGAAAGCACTGCTGAGCAGCAAGGGCGTGAGTTTTCAGGAGCTACCGATTGATGGCAACGCCGCTAAGCGTGAAGAGATGATCAAACGCAGTGGTCGCACCACGGTTCCGCAGATTTTTATTGACGCACAGCACATTGGCGGCTGTGACGACTTGTATGCATTGGATGCACGTGGTGGACTGGATCCCCTGCTGAAATAACGTATTAACGTTGGCATTACACTGCGCAGTATTTAAGGACAACACTTAAGGGTTTTCTACACATGTCAGAACAAAACAACACCGAAATGACCTTCCAGATCCAGCGTATTTATACCAAGGATATTTCTTTCGAAGCGCCGAACGCGCCGCACGTTTTCCAGAAAGATTGGCAGCCAGAAGTTAAACTTGATCTGGATACGGCATCTTCTCAACTGGCAGATGACGTTTACGAAGTGGTACTGCGTGTTACCGTAACGGCATCTCTGGGTGAAGAAACCGCGTTCCTGTGCGAAGTTCAGCAGGGCGGTATTTTCTCCATCGCGGGTATCGAAGGCACCCAGATGGCACATTGCCTGGGCGCATACTGCCCGAACATTCTGTTCCCGTATGCTCGTGAGTGTATCACCAGCATGGTATCTCGCGGTACGTTCCCGCAACTGAACCTTGCGCCGGTTAACTTCGATGCGCTGTTCATGAACTATTTACAGCAGCAGGCTGGCGAAGGTACTGAAGAACATCAGGATGCCTGATGAACCAACGTAATGCTTCAATGACTGTGATCGGTGCCGGCTCGTACGGCACCGCTCTTGCCATTACCCTGGCAAGAAATGGCCACGAGGTTGTCCTCTGGGGCCATGACCCTGAACATATCGCGACGCTTGAACGTGACCGCTGTAACGCCGCGTTTCTCCCCGATGTGCCTTTTCCCGATACGCTTCACCTTGAAAGCGATCTCGCCACCGCACTGGCAGCCAGCCGTAATATTCTCGTCGTCGTACCCAGCCATGTCTTTGGTGAAGTGCTGCGCCAGATTAAACCGCTGATGCGTCCTGATGCGCGCCTGGTGTGGGCGACAAAAGGACTGGAAGCGGAAACCGGACGTCTGTTACAGGACGTAGCGCGCGAGGCGTTAGGCGATCAAATTCCACTGGCGGTTATCTCTGGCCCAACTTTTGCGAAAGAACTGGCGGCAGGTTTACCGACGGCCATTTCGCTGGCTTCTACCGATCAAACCTTTGCTGATGACCTCCAGCAACTGTTGCACTGTGGCAAAAGTTTCCGTGTTTACAGCAACCCGGATTTCATTGGTGTCCAGCTTGGCGGCGCGGTGAAAAACGTCATTGCGATTGGTGCCGGCATGTCCGACGGTATCGGCTTCGGGGCGAATGCGCGAACGGCGCTGATCACCCGTGGTCTGGCTGAAATGTCGCGTCTGGGCACGGCGCTGGGCGCCGATCCTGCCACCTTTATGGGCATGGCAGGTCTGGGCGATCTGGTGCTTACCTGTACCGACAACCAGTCGCGTAACCGCCGTTTTGGCATGATGCTCGGTCAGGGCATGGATGTACAAAGCGCGCAGGAGAAGATTGGTCAGGTGGTTGAAGGCTACCGCAATACGAAAGAAGTCCGCGAGTTGGCACATCGCTTCGGCGTTGAAATGCCAATAACCGAGGAAATTTATCAAGTATTATATTGCGGAAAAAACGCGCGCGAGGCAGCATTGACTTTATTAGGTCGTGCACGCAAGGACGAGCGAAGCAGCCACTAAACCCAGGGAACCTTTGTTACCGCTATGACCCGGCTCGCGCAGAACGAGCCGGTCATTATCTCATCGTGTGGAGTAAGCAATGTCGTGTGAAGAACTGGAAATTGTCTGGAACAATATTAAAGCGGAAGCCAGAACGCTGGCGGACTGTGAGCCAATGCTGGCCAGTTTTTACCACGCAACGCTACTCAAGCATGAAAACCTTGGCAGTGCATTGAGCTACATGCTGGCGAACAAGCTGTCATCGCCGATTATGCCTGCTATTGCTATTCGTGAAGTCGTTGAAGAAGCCTACGCCGCCGACCCTGAAATGATCGCTTCTGCGGCCTGCGATATTCAGGCGGTGCGCACCCGCGACCCGGCAGTCGATAAATACTCAACCCCCTTGTTATACCTGAAAGGTTTTCATGCCTTGCAGGCGTATCGCATCGGTCACTGGCTGTGGAATCAGGGGCGTCGCGCACTGGCTATTTTTCTGCAAAATCAGGTGTCTGTGACTTTTCAGGTCGATATTCACCCAGCGGCAAAAATTGGTCGCGGTATCATGCTCGACCACGCGACAGGCATCGTCGTTGGTGAAACAGCGGTGATTGAAAACGACGTGTCGATTCTGCAATCCGTCACTCTTGGCGGTACGGGCAAAACCAGCGGCGACCGTCACCCAAAAATTCGTGAAGGCGTGATGATTGGCGCGGGCGCGAAAATCCTTGGCAATATTGAAGTCGGGCGCGGTGCGAAGATTGGCGCGGGTTCTGTAGTGCTGCAACCAGTGCCGCCGCATACCACCGCTGCTGGCGTTCCGGCACGCATTGTCGGTAAACCAGACAGCGATAAGCCATCAATGGATATGGATCAGCATTTCAACGGCATTCACCATACGTTTGAGTATGGGGATGGGATCTGACGTCCTGCGATCGTGCCGGATGCGATGCTAACGCATCTTATCCGGCCTGGCGAAACTAATCTCTTAATACAGCTCCCGGATACCCCAACTGCCGCCAGGCTTCATACACCACGACCGACACCGCATTGGACAGGTTCATGCTGCGGCTGTCCGGCACCATCGGAATCCGAATTTTTTGTTCAGCGGGCAGGGCATCAAGAATGCTCGCTGGCAGACCGCGTGTTTCCGGACCGAACATCAGATAGTCACCATCCTGATAGCTTACGGCGCTATGGGTGGGCGTACCTTTCGTGGTGAGGGCAAACAGACGCTGGGGATTTTCTGCTTCGAGGAACGCGCTATAGTCATGATGACGCGTAACGGCGGTAAACTCGTGATAGTCCAGCCCCGCGCGGCGCAGGCGCTTATCGTCCCAGGCAAATCCCATCGGTTCGATGATATGCATACGAAAGCCGGTATTGGCGCAAAGACGGATGATGTTGCCAGTGTTTGGCGGAATTTCTGGTTCGTAAAGTACGATGTTTAGCATACTGCCCCCTTAGTGCGGGGGCAGGATAGCAGATATTCATCTAACCCTTAAGCTGCATTCCCTTTCGCCATCGGAGCCAGCGCCGTCGGCAACTCTTTGCCCAACCCCTGCACCAGCGAATCTTGCGTAATTTCACCGATCGATTTCGCGCCAGTCAGTGTCATTGCCACTTTCATCTCTTTCTCGATCAGGTTCAGCAAGTTCGCCACGCCCGTCTGGCCCGCTGTTGCCAGCGCATACAGGAAAGCACGACCCAGCAGTACGGTATCGGCACCGAGCGCGATCATACGCACAACATCAAGCCCGTTACGAATGCCGCTATCTGCCAGAATGGCGATATCGCCTTTCACCGCATCCGCAATAGCAGGCAGCGCACGGGCAGAAGAGAGTACGCCATCTAACTGGCGGCCGCCGTGGTTAGAAACCACAATCCCGTCAGCGCCAAAACGCACTGCATCACGCGCATCTTCCGGGTCGAGGATCCCTTTGATCACCATCGGACCATCCCAGAAATCGCGGATCCACTCAAGGTCTTTCCATGAGATGGACGGATCGAAGTTATTTCCCAGCCAGCCGATGTAATCTTCCAGTCCGGTCGGTTTGCCGAGGTAAGCCGAAATATTACCTAAATCATGCGGACGACCGTTCAGGCCGACATCCCACGCCCATTGCGGATGCGTCACCGCCTGCAAGTAGCGGCGCATTGCGGCATTCGAGCCGCTCATACCAGAGTGTGCGTCACGATAACGTGCGCCTGGCGTCGGCATATCCACAGTGAAAACCAGTGTCGAACAGCCCGCCGCTTTTGCCCGTTCCAGCGCGTTACGCATAAAGCCGCGATCGCGCAGCACATAAAGCTGGAACCACATCGGACGTTTGATAGCTGGAGCGACTTCTTCAATCGGGCAAACTGAAACCGTTGAGAGAGTAAACGGAATGCCGTGAGCATCAGCCGCTTTGGCAGCCTGAACTTCACCGCGACGTGCATACATGCCGCACAAACCCACCGGAGCCAGCGCCACCGGCATCGACAGCTTTTCATTAAACAGCGTCGTTTCCAGGCTTAAGTCGGACATGTTTTTCAGAATGCGTTGGCGCAGCGCCACTTCTGACAAATCCTCCACGTTGCGGCGCAGCGTGTATTCAGAATATGCGCCACCATCCATATAGTGGAACAGGAACGGCGGCAGAATGCGTTGCGCTGCGGCGCGATAATCGCTGGCTGCGGAAATAATCATGCGTTTTTCTCCCTCGAATGCTCATTATGCTCACCGGGCAGGCGGGTAATGCGTGCACGGCGAGCCTGATCTTCATCGAATCGTTTCATGGTGGTGTGGACAAAGCTGAGGTGCGCCATCATTGCTTTACGCGCACCGTCGGCATCACCGGCAAAAATGGCGTTAATGACCGCCTGATGCTGTTCAGTCAGTTGCGAAAAAACGGGCGGCACCAGATACATCCGCTGACGACTTTGCATCACTGAAGATTGCAGGACATCAAAGAAACCGCGCATGGTTTGCAGCAGCACGATGTTATGTGAGGCTTCGGCAATTGCCAGATGAAAACGAACGTCCGCTTGCGAGGCGAGATCCGGGTCTTCACTCAGCGTCGCTTCAAAGCATAGCTGTATCTTTTCTTTATCGGCTTGTGTGGCACGCATTGCTGCGTGCCAGGCGGTGCTGGCCTCAATGGCGTAGCGGGCTTCCAGAATATCGAAGCTGTAATCCGGATCATCAGCCATCAGCGTTTTCAGCGGCTGGACGATGTTTTGCTCCGACCACGCGTCATGGCGCCAGCGGATAAACGTCCCGCCACCGCGTCGACTAAGAAGCACACCTTCACTGACCAGTTTCGCCAGCGCCTCGCGTAGCGAATTACGCGACACGCCGAGCTGCATCGCCAGTTGGCGTTCAGCGGGCAATTTCATGCCCGGTTCCAGATTTTGTTCATCAATCAGCGCCCGCACACGGGAAGCAACCTCGTCTGACAGGCGTCTGGGTATAACCATCATTACGGAATCATCCACGTTAAGACGTAGGCCTGAAGCGTGGTCATCACGCCCACCATACAGGTGAAGATCAGGCTGTGTTTGACAGTAAAGCGGAACAGATCTGACTCTTTACCCACCAGGCCTACCGCCGCACAGGCAATGGCGATGGACTGCGGAGAGATCATCTTGCCGGTGACGCCGCCGGTGGTGTTGGCAGCAACCAGCAACAGATCAGAGACGCCAATTTGTTGTGCTGCGGTGGCTTGCAGCGCGGCAAACAGGGCGTTAGATGACGTATCCGATCCGGTCAGGAATACCCCCAGCCAGCCGAGGAACGGCGAGAAGAAGGTGAATGCATGACCGGTGTGCGCCAGTGCCAGCGCCAGCGTTGACGACAGCCCGGAATAGTTTGAGATAAAGGCGAAAGCCAGCACCATGCCGATGGAGTAGATGGGTAGCGCCAGTTCTTTCAGTGTGCTGCCGAAGGTGCTGATGGCGTCAGAGGGTTTCATCTTCAGCCAGACGATAGAGAGCAGCGCAGCAAACAGAATGGCGGTTCCGGTGGCAGAGAACCAGTCAAACTTAAATACGGCGGCGTAGGCAGTGGCTTCGCTGACCACCGGCGGCATACGGGCAACCAGCTTGTCGAGATACGGCACCGGAATGTTGATGACCCACTCATACAGCGCGCCACCCGAAGCGAACAGGGCTTTAAACGGCGGAATACTCCACAGCGTTACGGTGGCGGTCAGGAACAGGAACGGTGTCCAGGCACGCAACACCTGACCCGCCGTATAACCGGTATGAGCCAGCGTCATATCAACTTGCGATGCACCCAGATCGCCGAAGCGGAAAACGCGCACTGGCTGCCAACGTTTCAGGAACAGTGTCAGGCAGAGCAGCGATACCAGCGAAGAGATAATGTCCGGCAGTTCTGGCCCAATAAAGTTAGAGCTAAGGTACTGTGCGATGGCAAACGAGCCACCCGCAACCACGACCGCAGGCCACGTCTCTTTGATACCGCGCCAGCCATCCATAATCGCCATGATCCAGAACAGGACGATAATGGTCATAAACGGTAGCTGACGACCCACCATCTGGCCAATCTCAAAGCTGTCGATGCCTGTCACCTGTCCGGCAACCAGAATCGGAATGCCCATCGCGCCAAATGCCACCGGCGCGGTGTTAACAATCAGGCACAGCCCGGCGGCGTACAGCGGTTTAAAGCCCAGCCCGACCAGCAATGCGGCGGTAATTGCCACTGGTGCGCCAAAGCCTGCGGCACCTTCGAGAAATGCGCCGAAACAGAAACCGACGATCAGCATTTGCAGGCGCTGGTCAGGGGTTATTGAAAGAATAGATGAGCGGATGATGTCAAACTGTCCGGTTTTCACCGAGATCTTATAGACGAACACCGCTGCAATAATGATCCACGCGATGGGCCACAAGCCGTAGAAGAATCCATAAACCACTGAGGCCAGCGCATTGGCGACCGGCATTTTGTAGAACAATAGCGCGACGGTCAGAGCGATAACGACTGTCCATGTGGCGGCGACATAGCCTTTTAGTTTGAGCTTAATAAGCGCAAAGAAAAAAAACAGGATGGGAAGCGATGCTATCAGGCTGGAAAGCCAGATATTCCCGGCGGGATCGTAGTTTTGTTGCCAGAGATTCATTGCAGGTCTCCTGGAGGCCACGCACATTGTGTGATGAGTCTGTTGCTCATCTGCTTGTCACACGTTGTGTAAAAGTGGCACTGCCAATTTTGTTGTGTAGGGATAATGACAATGAATGGTTAACTAAATGTTATGTATTGGCAACGTTAATGTGAGTTTTAATTGGGGAACTGTGAACCAGTGGTCAGATAAGCGAAGAATTGGTAGGGCCAATTCCTGGTGGAGGGAGATGTCTGGTAAAGAAAAGGGCAATCCTCATCAGAGAATTGCCCTTAGATTGTTGACCCGGAGCGCCTTATCTTGCCGGATGCGGCGTGAACACCTTACTCGGCCTATAGGAATGTGCAGAATCACCCTGTAGGCCTGATAAGCGTAGCGCATCAGGCAATTTGGCGTTTGCCCTTCGTCACACTAACTTAATGAGTCATTACCACTGAATACCGGCACCGAGTGCGGCGGAGTATTCACCCTGGCTATTGGTACTACCTTGTAATTTGTAGACCCAACGACCGTTGGCGCTCACCATCGACACACCTAAAGCAACTGCCGATTCACCGTTGTAAGTACCGCCACCAATGGAGGCCATGCTGGCACCCGGCGTGTAAGCCTGCGGCAGACCGGTCATCGCCATTGCAGAAGCGATACCACCGCTCAACTTGCTTTCGGTTTTAGACAGTTTGTTATCCATCTCAACCATGCGCTGATCAGTGTATTGCTTCGTTTCCTGCACGCTTTGCTTCAACTGCGCGTAGTTCACCGCGTCGTTGTTTTCCACGCCAGCGGAAACGTTGCTGATGCGAGTTGTACCGCCCTTGCCACCACCGAGAGTGATGTTGCTGTAGTCTACAGAGCCGTCAGCGTTGGTGTTATAGCGCACACCGCCTGCTTCAGAAGACTTCAACTGCGCAACGTTAACCGCGTCGGTAGCATTTTTACCAGCGGCAACGTTGGTGATACGGCGTTGGTTAGTGGAAGAACCTACGGAGATCGTATTTTCTTCGTTTGCCACAGAGCCAGTGCCCAGCGCGACGCTGTTATCAGCGGCAGCAATAGAGCCAGAGCCAATCGCGACACTATCTTTACCCTGCGCGTTAGCATCTACGCCATCGGTGTTGGTCTTGAAGTACTTGGTGCTACCGGTAGTTACGATATCGGCAACGCCATTTTCAAGGGTAGTCACACGCGAATCGAGATTAGTTACCTGATTATTCAGGTTAGTAATGCTCTGGGTGTTCTGGGAAACCTGCGCGTCTGTCACTTTCAACTGACCCACGTTAACCGCATCGGTATCCGCTGAACCCGCTGCGACGTTGGTGATCTGACGTTGACCATCGTCACTGCCAACAGAGAACTCACCCACAGAGTTCTGCGGTGCGTCCATGTTGTAGGCGGTGTAGCCAGTCTGAGCGCCACGGGTAGTCTGTGAACCATTACCCATTGCAATACTGTTTGCATGGTTGGCGCGTGCGTTAGAACCGATAGCAATACCGTTGATGGCATCTGACAGAACCAGAGTGTTCAGGCCGATACCAATACCCGCGTCAGCATTAACGGTCGTTTTCGCACCCATCGCCAGCGAGTCAGTACCTACCGCCAGTGAATCTTCTTCCGTTGAGTTGGCATGGTAGTACTTGGTCGGCGTGGTGGCGACCGCTCCAATGGCATTTTGCAACTGGCGAACGGTCACAGCGTCATGCGCTTCGGAACCATCGGCAACGTTGATGATTTGACGATATTTACCATCATCGCCAATCGACAATGCGCCAAGCAGTTCGCCGTCTGTGGTGTCGTAACCAATCACAACGCCTTCTTCGGTTACGCTGGTGGCACGAGAGCTTTTAGCAATCACACGGCTGGAAACAGAACTGCTACCCAGCGCAATACCGGTATCAACGGTGCTGCTACTGTTCTGACCAATCGCGACACTGCTTTCGCCGGAAGCGACAGCGTTATAACCCACTGCCGTCGCGCCTGCACCAGAGGCGCTGGCATCCATAAAGGTTAAGCCAGCGTCATTGGTACGCGCATAGTTCAGACCCGCACCGTTCTCTTCGATGTACGTTGCGTCAGTATTACCGGCAATCTGGTTAATGAGCTGAGAGTTCTGGGTGATCAACGTTTGTGTGGCAAACAGTTGTGAACCATTGACCGCGTCAGTGCTGTCTTCACCAATATTACCATCGGCAACGTTAGTGATAATGCTGGCTTTGCCGTCGCGGCTGGCGCTGAACGCACCATCTTCACCGGCGGTTGCGTCCCAGAGCAGTGCATCATCCAGGGTTGAGTCGATCGCGTCCAGAGCATCACCGACGTTATTGTAATCGGTGTTGGCAATGGAGTACGTCGGCGCACTGATGCTACCGTCAGCATTTACTGCGGCACCACCGCCCAGAGCATCAACAACAGAGTTGCTCACACCGTAGAGTTGTCCACCATTGATGGCATCGGTACTGGTTTCAGAAACGACGCCGCTTGCGACATTGGTAATTTTGCTGGCATTGCCACCGTGACCGGCGCTGAATGCACTTGCAGTTTCATCCCACAGCAGAGCGTCGCCCAGTGAAGTGCTAAATGATGTGTTAATCGCCGACAGGGCATCACCTACGTTATCGTAGCTGGTGTTACCGATAGTGTACGACGGGCCAGTAAATACACCGTTTTCATCAACTGAGGCGTTACCGCCAAAATAGTCTGCCAGTGAATCACTTAGGCTAAACAGTTGCCCACCGTTAACGGCGTCAGTACTGGTAGACGATATTGTTCCAGCGGTGACATTAGTGATTTTGCTGGTGGCTTCGGTGCCGTGTGCGGCAGTAAATGCGCCTGTGGTGTCATCCCATTTCAGCGCATCTTCACCGAGGTTGTTCACTGTATCGGTCAGGTTGTTGATGTTGGTGGTGTTAGCAGCGATGTTAGTGGTGTTGGTTGCCACGTTGTCGTTAGTGGTTTTCAACTGAGAGCCGTTAACGGCATCTTTACTGTCAACAGTCAAATCACCGTCTTTAACGTTAGTGATTTTGTTGGTGTCATCGGTGCCGTGTTTGGCGGTGAATGCACCTGAGGCGTCATCCCATGCCAGCGCATCCGCGCCAAGGTTAGTTACCGTATCCGCCAGGTTGGCGACACTGGCGGTGTTGGCGGCAACGTCCTTCGTCAGCTTAGTGATATTGGTGGTGTTGTTTGCAACATCGCCGGTCCGGTCGCTGGTATTAGTGGTGTTGGTTGCCACGTTTTCGTTAGTGGTTTTCAAATTAGAACCGTTGATGGGCTCGTTACTGTTCTCGTT